>JBLIKP010000022.1:0-28448 GCA_047635375.1 Sphingobacteriales bacterium
CAATCCCCATTGAATTTCCCAATCTCTCCCAAGGCTGAAGTCCAAATATTTCCAGAGGAATCGCTAGTCAGTTTAAAGGTAGTTTTAGAGTCCTTTGAGACTATATTTTTTGATAAATAGCGAAAAGATGAATCAATAAAGGAATAAACCCCATTGTGTATTTCCGAAAAATACACCGTATCATTTTTTATAAAAAGGTCAGAAATTGTATCTATTCTTAATCCCGTGTTCTTGCTGTTAAAAAAGGTCCATTCACCATTTTTGTACCTTCCTAGACCTTCATCTAAAAATCCAAAGAACAAAGTTGAATCTGAAATTTCTGCGGCACCCACAACCGGTTTGTTGGGTATGTCTGGGGGTGAGATTGATACCAAAAGATTCTCCGATTTATCAAAAAAGGATATCCCAAGTTTGCATGAAAGGATTAACCTATTAGAATCGATGACTGATGGGGTGATTCTTAAAATATGGTTAGATACGATACTTGAATTATTGACATTGTAAATGGTCCAATAATCTTTATTGGATTGTCCGTTGGAGATTAACGAACAACCAATATTTAATAATATTAAGGTAAAAAATTTAATCATGGTAGCAATTAGTTAGTGCCCCTGGATCATTATCTCTAAAAGCTCTTCCCACAGATTCAGGATTACAAATATCAAATCTTCCAGTACAATCTTTGTCCACGGTTACTGGCCAACCCCCTTTAACCGTAGCTTTTTGAGTCTTGTCCATTGAAGTTACAAAACTTTGGACTTTTAGGTCTTTTAATTTTTAATGTTATTTATTTTTGATTATAATCTAAAATTGATTTTTCTAACATATCCAAATCTAGACGCTTGTAATTTATTGATTTTAAGTATTTAAACAAAAAAAGGCGAGCTTCAATTTGAAGCTCGCCTTTGTTATTTTAGTCGGAATTAAAATCATTCAATTCCTTTCAATAGTCGGTTCCAGCGGATTTTATTTAAGAAAGATCCGTCGGTATTCCAGCTCATCCAGATGAATAATGCTTTACCTACGATGTGGTCTTCGGGAACGAAGCCCCAGTATCTCGAGTCAAGCGAGTTGTGGCGGTTGTCACCCATCATAAAATAATAGTTCATTTTGAAGGTGTAGTTGGTAGCTTCTACACCGTTGATGTAGATCATGCTGTCTTTTACTTCCAGCTTATTTCCTTCGTAAAGAGAAATACATCTTTCGTAAAGTGGAAGATTATCAACAGATAAGTCTACTGTCCAGTCTTTTGCAGGGACTTTTAATGGCCCGAAATTGTCAATGTTCCACACGAACTGTGTGCTTTGAGGGAAAACGTTTTGATCGTACGTTGCGTCGGGGCGGATGAAAGGCTCCACACTTTTCACGTTAGGGAATTTTTCGATTTCTGCTTTAAGCTCTTTTGTCAGGGCAAACTGGTAATCACCTTTGTTGCTTATTTGAGCCCAATCGATAATCCCAAGCTGGGTGATTCTTTTTGGATTTAGCGTCGTGCCGTCGGTTTTTACGTGGTAGTTAAACTGTCGCTCTGGCGGATTCTCACCAGCCACACCATTGATAAAAACTTGCGCATCACGTACAGAAATCTCATCTCCTGGGACAGCCACGCAACGTTTAATGTAGTTCTCACGTTTATCAACCGGTCTAAAATCTTCCATTGGGTAGTTGAAAACCACCACGTCGTTTCTTTCGATTTCTTGGAAACCAGGAATACGGTAGTAAGGAAGGCTTAACCATTCTAAATACGCTTTTGTTCCAATCACCGGCATGGTGTGGTGAGCGAATGGGAAAGCGATAGGGGTCATAGGGACGCGTGGTCCGTAGTTTACCTTGCTCACAAATAAAAAGTCGCCTACAAGCATAGATTTCTCCATAGACGAGGTAGGGATTGTAAATGCTTCAATAAAGAATGAGCGGATGATTGTTGCTGCGATAACGGCGAAGATTAAGGCATCTCCCCATTCGCGTAAAGCTGATTTTTTCTCTGCTTTTTTATCCGATTTCTTCCAAAATTTCCAATTCATGATTTGGGATTATAGATTTAATAAGTCGTTCATGTTAAATATTCCGTTTTTATGAGGCATAAATTCAGCTGCTAAAACTGCTCCCATGGCAAAGCCCTTGCGGGAATGTGCCTCGTGGGTTAGCGTGATAGTGTCTATTTCGCTCGTGTAGGAAACGGAATGAGTCCCTGGAACATTGTGTTCTCGGAGGGCTTTGATATGTAATTGATTCGAAAGTGGGGTGATTTTTTCTTCTTCTAATGAGCCAATCCACTCCGCTTTTGAATCGTGTTGTTCGATAATTTTTTCGGCTAAGGTAATTCCCGTGCCGCTGGGGTGATCAAGTTTTTGAAGGTGGTGAATTTCTTCCATCTTCACGTCGTATTCCCTATGGTTGTTCATCATTTTGGCCACTATTGCGTTCATCTTAAAAAACAGATTCACTCCAACGCTGAAGTTTGTGGCGTAAAAAAGTCCGCCTTTTTTATCCGCGCAAAGCGAAGAGATTTTTTCAAATGAATCGTACCATCCAGTGGTCCCTACCACAACTGGGGTGCCTGCATTAAAACAGGCTTGAATATTTGAAACTGCAGAAGTCGGTAGCGAGAAATCAATGGCCACGTCACATTTCTTAAGGTTCTCCACGGTGAAATCTTCAAGATTATTGGCGGTGATTTTTAGGCCAATGTCGTGATTTCGCTCAAGGGCGATTTTCTCGATCTCCTTGCCCATTTTCCCATAACCGATAAGTGCAATTTTCATGGCGCTAATTTAGGGCAAAATTTAGTTTAAGTCCATAAACTGGCTTAAAGACTTGCCGTTGGGCCGAAAAATTAATTTCGGGATGGACCCTTAGTGAAAGATCATCGGAAATATCAAAGTCGTAAAGCTCAGCATCTACATAGGCATCAACGATTTGCAGCGTATATAAAACTACGCACCCAATAATACTCAGGTCCCTGTTGCGCTGATAGAAATTCTTGAGCGTTCGCAGATTGTCGTTGGTGAATTGATTCAAATAGACATCTGTGCTGTCGCCATTTAGCCTATTCACTAGAGGGGCATTAAATTCTTTAAACTTACTGTGGTTGAAATTTATGGCAAGTCCTAAAGCGACAAAGCCCCCATAAATAATGGGGGCTTTCCAGATTTTGTCGTTATATATTTGTCCTGCCCCAGGCAAAAATTTAGAGAGGCGCACTGCTTTTTTCGATGAATGGCCAGTATCTGCCACGAGAAGCGATTCGACATCCTTGATTACCGTGGAGTCCTGTGCTTGCGCCGAAAGGATTCCGGAAAAACATACAAATAGGAAAAGTTGCCTTAATCGCATGATTAATTACCAGTCAAGTAGTTCTAATATTCGTGTAAGATCTTCCTGAGAAAGGTAAGGGATTCCAATTTGTCCTTGACCTTTTCCGTTGTCTTTAACCACTACTTTAGTCCCGAATTTCGAAGAAAGCTCGTCTTGAACTTTTCTTAATTCATGTGAAAGCGGTGGTTTTTCACTCGTTTTCGAAGAGTCTTTATCGGTCAAGCTTCTCACTAGCTGCTCAACCTGGCGTACAGAAAGTTCTTTTCTTACAATTTCGTTGTAGATGAAAAGTTGAACATCAACATCGTCTACAGAAATAATCGCTCGCGCGTGTCCCATGCTTATTTTCGCGTCCTTAAGTCCAGCTTGAATGCTTGGAGGAAGTTTCAAAAGGCGAAGGTAATTAGTTACTGAAGACCGGCTTTTTCCAACACGTTCTCCAAGTTGTTCCTGCTTCAAATCGCATTCTTCAAGAAGGCGTTGGTAGCTAATGGCAACTTCAATAGAGTTTAAATTCTCACGTTGAATGTTCTCGATAAGCGCCATTTCCAACATTTGTTGGTCATCGGCAGTGCGCAAGTAGGCTGGGATTTCTGTTAATCCGGCAAGCTTACTCGCTTTGAAACGACGTTCACCAGAAATTAGCTGATAAGAATCTTTCCCCAGTTTTCTAACCGTGATTGGCTGTATAATTCCCTGAACACGAATGCTTTCGGCAAGTTCTTCAAGTTTTTCCTTGTCGAAATCAGTACGCGGTTGGAAAGGGTTTGCGGTGATGTATGCAATCGAGATTTTGTTAATGCTTCCCACCTCATGCGCAGATGGCGCAACGTTCGTGGTTGATCCATGTGACTGTGGCTCATCATCGCTAAGCAAGGCGCTTAACCCTTTTCCTAATGCATTTCTTTTCTGTGCTGCCATTTTAATGTTTATACGTTTTCAGCTGGAGCTGCAATTTTATTTTTCTCTAATATCTCACGAGCAAGATTCAGGTAATTTATAGCACCCTTGCATGTAGCATCGTGCATAATTACTGAAAGTCCGAAGCTTGGCGCTTCGCTCAATCGTGTGTTTCGTTGAATAATCGTGTCAAATACCATTTCTTGGAAGTGAGTCTTAACCTCTTCAACCACTTGGTTTGAAAGACGAAGTCGCACATCATACATGGTAAGAAGGATTCCTTCAATTTCAAGTTCAGGATTTAAACGTGATTGAACGATTTTTATGGTATTCAATAGTTTTCCCAGTCCTTCAAGTGCGAAATATTCACATTGAACAGGAATAATTACCGAATCAGCCGCGGTAAGCGAGTTGATGGTGATAAGCCCTAATGAAGGGGAGCAGTCGATAATGATATAGTCGTATTGGTCTTTAACTTGATCCAACACTCGGCCCATCATGCGTTCCCTTTGGTCAAGGTTTATCATTTCCACTTCGGCACCTACAAGATCTATGTGAGCTGGAAGTAAATGAAGGTTTGGAGTATTTGTTTCTTGGATAGCCTCAGAAATTGGCACCTCATTTATTATACATTCGTAAATACTGGCTTTAACCTCTCTTGGGTCGAAACCGATTCCTGAGGTAGAATTTGCCTGTGGATCGGCGTCAACTAAAAGCGTACGGTGCTCTAAAACTGCAAGACTTGCGCCTAAATTAATGGCGGTTGTTGTTTTTCCTACACCTCCCTTTTGGTTGGCAACGGCTATGATTTTTGTCATAAATAGGCGGTTGATTTGTTTTAAGTTGAGTCTTTTTTTTCTTTGGGGAAATTAGCGAGAAGAAAACAATATTCTTACTCTTGGGTTTCCTTTTACTAGGGTTTAAAGATACAAAGATAAAGGTGTATTTGTTCTGTTGTTGAAAAGTTAGCCTATTTTGTTCAAAACTCTTATACGCTTATTTTTATTAGGTTTGTAGCCTACCGCGGCGCCGTGGAACGGTCCGTGAAACATTAACTGTTGAAAACTATGATCACCATAATCTCAAGTACACATCGTCCAGACAGCAATTCAATGCGAATAGCACATTATTATAAAATTGCACTGAAAAAATTGGGGAAATCCTCTGAAATTTTATCCCTTACCGACTTGCCGCACGACTTTTTATTTTCCAATATGTTTGGGGGAACTAATCCTGATTTTGGGCCTTTTCAGAAACGAATTTCCGATACCAAAAAGTTTATTTTTGTTATTCCAGAATACAACGGTTCTTTTCCTGGGGTGTTAAAAGCATTTATTGATTCTTGTAAATTTCCGGAAAGCTTTAAATTCAAAAAGGCCGCTTTGGTAGGACTTTCAACCGGACGCTACGGAAATCTTAGAGGGGTTGGACATTTTACTGGAATATGCCATTACATAGGCATGGAAGTAATGCCCAATAAAATGTATTTCCCAAAAGTTCAAGATGAGCTAAGCGACGATGGGAGTTTTAAAAATGAAGATACTAAGGCATTTGTAACTCAGCAGATTGAGCAAATCGCAGAGTATTAACTTATTTCTCTATTTGCACGAAATTCACGCCCGCATGTCCGAAAAGGAAAAGTTCGGGCTGAATAATTTCGGCTAGAATCTCTACGCTTTCTCGGATTCGTGGGCCCGGACGGTTGAAAAAATTGTTTCCGTCGGTGATAAAAACGTTTCCCGTGCGCACGGCACGAAGTTTTTTCCAAGCATCAGTATTGGCTACTGCATCTAGTTCGCCAACGGTTTGCTCCATTGAAAATCCACAAGGCATAAAAATTAGTTTGTCAGGATCGGCTTTAGCGATTTCTTCCCAAGTGGTCCAGGGGCTATGCTCATTTTTCTTCGCCAACATTGGAATGCCACCGGCAATTTCTACCATTTCAGGAATCCAATTTCCCGAAACCATGTAAGGATTCAGCCATTCTACACAAACTACCTCGGGCTTAAATTTGTCTAGTTTATGGCGGTGAGCCATAATGCGGATTTCCTCCTTTAGGTTGTTTACATAATCTTCGGCGACAGCCACTTTATTGAAAACATTTCCTAGGGCAAGTATGTCGTTTAATACATCGTCGAAACTCATTGGAGAAAGAGAAATGATCTCCACTTTATGGTCAAGTACCGAGGCTAGGGCTTTGTCGAGGTCGGATTTATTCACTGCACAAACCTCACATTGATCTTGAGTGATGATGTAGTCAGGCTTGAGTTTTTTCAATGTCTCCACATCAATATCGTAAACTCCTGTAGCCTTTTTTACGAGGTCCATTACATTTTCATGAATCACTTTGCTCGAGGCAGATGGGTCGAGGCGGGGAGAGGTTACCGCGGGAATGTTAAGGATGCTTTCGGGGAAGTCACATGCATGCGAGCGCCCAACAATTTGCGATTCAAGTCCTAAAAGGGTTAAGGTCTCAGTAGCCGAGGGAAGAAGGGAAACTATTTTTGGTTGATGCAACATGATTTTTTACGTTTACCTTTGCGAAGGTAAAATTTTTAGGATGTTTTTAAGAAAGGGAATTTGGATTGGAGTATTTGTGGTTGCCACTTTTCTAAGTGGTTGCAACGATAAGGGTAGGTCGACTGATAAAAAAGTCTTTCGGCTGAATTTGGATGCCGGATTAACTTCTTTAGACCCAGCATTTTCACGCTCTCAGAATAACCTTTGGATGGTTCATCAGATTTTTGATGGCTTGGTCGAGATGGATAGCAACTTGAAAGTCCAGTCTGCAATCGCCAAGCGATGGGAAGTGCTGGAAGACGGACGCCTTTTCCGCTTTATCTTGCGAGACAACGTTTGTTTTCATGATCATCCACAATTTGAAAACGGCAAGGGGCGTAAAGTTGTCGCCCAAGATGTGGTGTATAGTTTGAAAAGGTTGGTTGACCCTAAAACTGCCTCCCCCGGAAGCTGGATTTTTAACGATAAAATTGTTGAAGAAAACCCCTTCTCTGCCCCAAATGACTCCACTTTTGAATTAAGAATAAAAGAATCCTTTCCGCCTATGTTAGGCCTACTTTCAATGCAGTACTGCTCAGTGGTCCCCAAAGAAATTGTTGAATTTTACGGGAAAGATTTTAGAGAAAACCCGATTGGAACGGGCCCCTTTAAGTTTAATCTTTGGGTAGAAAACGAGCGGTTGATTTTACATAAGAATTCAAATTATTTTCAGTCCACCAATGCCCAACCAATTCCCAAATTGGATGCGGTTATGGTTTCATTTAACGCCGACAGGCAGACTGCTTTCCTTTCATTTTTAGGAGGGAACTTAGATTTAATCACCAGCTTGGATGTAAGTTTTAAGGACGATTTGCTTACAAGGGCTGGTCAGCTTAGGAGTAAATACAAAGACAAGGTAAATTTACAATCACTACCGTATTTAAATACCGAATACCTCGGGATTTTGGTTGACCAAGAATTGGGAATTGTTCAAGGGTCGCCACTTGCACAGAAGAAGATAAGACAAGCATTGAACTTCGGCTTTGACCGAGAAAAAATGATGAAATATTTACGCAACGACATAGGAACACCTGGAAATAAGGGAATGATTCCAAACGGTCTTCCCGGCCACGCTGATTCATCCTATTACCCCTACAATCCTGATAAAGCAAATGCTTTGTTGGCAGAGGCCGGATTTCCAAATGGTGTTGGGTTGGCGCCCATCAAAGTGTTCACCGGTCCCGAGTATAAAGATTTACTGGAATTCATTCAAAGCGAATGGAGAAAATTAGGAGTGGAGTTGGTGATAGAAATAAACCCAGGCTCTGCAATTAGGCAAATGGTGGCAAAGTCTGAGGCGAATATGTTTAGAGCCTCATGGATCGCCGATTACCCCGATGCTGAAAATTACCTAGGGTTGTTTTATAGTCCGAATTTTGCCCCTAACGGTCCCAATTATACACATTACAAGAATGAAGATTTCGATCGCTTATTCCAACAAACATTAAAAGAAAAAGAGGAAGAAAAAAGGCACGAGTTATATAAAAAAATGGACGCCTTAATCATGGAAGAAGCGCCTGTAATAGTGCTTTATTACGATCAAGTGGTTAGATTGGTAAGTCCAAAGGTGAGCGGACTTTCCCCAAATGCCTTGAATCTATTGGAATTAAAAACTGTTGATTTTGTAAATTAATGGCAAAAAACTAAATTATACTGGTCAGGCCAGCATCTTTTGGTTTTAACGAAGAAATATCCGCTGCATGATTGCAGTTAATTTCTTGAATTAAATTCCTATTTCTTCTTGCCTACGGTTTTCATTTGGATAACATCTACCAAGAAAGCAAATGCCATGGAAAAGTAGATGTATCCCTTAGGAATCTCAAAATGCAAGCCTTCCGCGATAAGCGAAACCCCGATCATCATTAAGAAACTTAGAGCAAGGACCTTAAAAGAAGGATGCTTGCTAATAAATGCCGCAATAGGTTTTGAGGCGATAAGCATTACGGTTACAGCCACAATAACGGCCGTGTACATCACCCAAAGCTCCTTCACCATGCCCACAGCTGTAATTATGGAATCGATTGAGAATACTAGGTCTAAAACAATGATTTCAGACAGCAATTTTCCAAAGCTTCCCTTTTTTTCCTTTATGCCGTGATCCCCTTCTTCCTCGGTTGCGTGATAAATTTCCTTTGTGCTTTTATAAAGAAGGAAAAAACCACCACCTATAAGAATTAATCCTTTGCCAGAAAAATCGATATCGAAAACGGTAAAAAGTGTGGAGTCAAGCTTGAGAATCCAAGATATTGCAGCTAAAAGCCCAAGCCTTAAAACCAAAGCCAAACCAATTCCCCAATATCTTAATTTGTCCCTTTTTTCTGCAGGAAGTTTATCGGCAAGAATAGAAATGAAAATGATGTTGTCAATACCCAAAATTACCTCAAGGGCGATTAATGAAACTAAAGGGATTATGGCGTCTAGCATTTTTGATTTATTAAGAGGCGCAATTTACAAATTTTAAAGGGAGACGGTAGTCGTCATTTTTTATAAATTGCTTCGAGTTTAATTCCAAATATCATGAGAAAGCTACTTCCAATATTAATGATTGCTGTCGCTGCTATAGGCTGTAAAAGAAAGGTACAGGACCTGAATTCGGAATTTTCACCGTTCGAGACGACAAAACCACTATTGCCATGAATGGGGAGGTTGAAACTGAAAGTTTAGCCGATTCCCAAGATTTATTAGAAGTTTATCCAGATGTAAACCGGATAAATATTCAAGAATGTGGAGGTTCAGGGGATGATGATGCTAATTTAGAGTTGTCGAAACTGGTTTACAATCAAACCATGACTACGCATATTATGGTAAACGGATTAGTTGCCTCAGGCTGAACCAATTTTTTCCTAGCAGGACGAGGCAGGTCTATGGAAGATGGAGCGATGATTGGGGTTCATTCTTGGTCAAGTGGCAGTAAAGAAGACTCAAGTTTTCTTAGAGGCCATGCTGATCACCAACCTTACATTGATTATTACAAAACCATTGGATTTACCCAGAAAGAAGCCGAAGATTTCTGCTATTTCACCGTCAATGCGGCAAAGTCATCAAGGAGGCATTACATGACTCAGGAGGAGATTCAGCTTTATAAAATCCTGAAATAGAATTATTTATTCTCCATAAAGTCGGCGATTTCCTTGTGTCTATTGCTCCACGGCTTAAAAAATTGAGTCACCATGGGAACGTGCGTTTTCTTTAGTATTACCTGATTTACCTCAGGTTGAAATTTCTTTAATTCTTTTAAGAAAACGATGTTTTTTTTTCAATGGAAGGATAAGTTTTTGTCCCTAAATAGATTAAAAAAGGAGGAGTGTTTTTATCCAAGAAATACATGGGAGATGCCTGGAGCCAATGAGCTGGGTCTTTTGTCCATGTTTTGTCGTAATTATCTTCGCTCGTAGGCGGGTAATCCTGCAAATAAGTTATCATATCCAGTCCCACAGCATCATTTAGGATGGTTCCTTTGATTATTGACTTGGTCGTCCAGGTATTTCGGATTGGTGCTAATAATTGCCACAAGGTGCCCTCCAGCAGAATGGCCCATTAGGTAAATCTTCTCTGGATCGCCACCAAAATCCTTAATGTTGTTTTTGGTCCATTTAACCGCCTCCGCAATCTCTTGAGCCATAGTGTCGAAATTCCCTTTTGGACTTAAAGTGTAGCTTGGAGTGACCGTAACCACGTCTTTCCTTCCAAAATTTCGCCCCATTAAATTGTAAGTATCCTTACTTCCCGCATTCCAGTTTCCACCGTGGACAAAGATTACCACTGGGAATCCGTTTCCTTTTTTTGGGGAGAAAACATTAAGTTTTGGAGAAAACCCTTTGACGATTTCTTTCGAATCAAGATAGGGGATGTTTTTGGTTTTATTGGATGCACATCCGCCAAGTAAAAACACCCCGATAAGGAAAAAATAATTGCACCTAATTTCATAATTGCTTTATTATGAAGTTAGGTAATGAAAATGAGCATTAAAGATTGGAATTAAAATCCCTTTAGAAGGGTTGTTGAGTTGCTTGTGATTGATCCTTCTTCATAACATTCAAACCAGTCCTCGGCGTTAGCGATGTTTCCCATGTCTTGTTCAGCTTTTTTTGCAGCAGCCTCAGATTCCCAAAACACGATGTCGGTCAAGCCGCCTTGTTTGTTTGTGTTGATTTCCCATTTAATAAAACCCTGTTGGTTTTTCATCCATTTATCATGAACCTCCAAGGCAACTTCTAGTAGATTTTCTTTGGTTATGCCTTTGGCAAGTTTGTAGTGGATTATGTCTTTATACATGGTTGATTTTATTGAATTTCTGTTCAGGCGTTAAAATTACTTAAAATTGTGATTCAACCTTATCAAAATTCTTTTTGAAAGAAAGTTTTTCATTTGGTTATTGCAAAGGGATAATAGTCATAAAACAAGAGCTTTATATTAACCACTCTTTTTTTTGTAGAAAATTGGCTCATGCAATCCTTTTGTTTTGGGGTTATTAAGTACTAAACTATCCTTTAAAAATTAGATTATTTTCTCTTCCTTAGCGGACAATTAAAATTTCAAATTGAAAGCACTTAGATTTTTATTAAAATATTTAGTTTACCAATGGAATGCTGTTGGTAAAAAGAAGATTCAATCTCCCCTTGTTTTTGACTTTTATACCAAGGTAATTCTTGGGAAAAGTAAAAATGATGATTTTCAAACTATAGAAGGAATTAGGGAGGAATTAAAAAAATCAACAAAAATCATTAGCATAGAAGATCATGGGGCCGGATCTTTGTTGAATAAATCTACTACCCGTAAAGTGAGTGATGTAGCAAAGAATTCTCTAAAATCCCCAAAGTTTGCAGAATTGCTTTATCGTATTGCTCATCGACTAATGCCTGAAAACATTCTGGAATTAGGAACATCCCTTGGAATAAGTTCAATGTACCTGGCATGTGCTAATAGTAAAGCGCAAGTAACTACGGTTGAAGGTTGCTCAAACACTTTTGAAATTGCAAAATCCCATATTGAAGCAAGCCCATTCAAAAATCTATCTCTGGTGAATGCCAATTTTGATGAATATATCCCAAAATATTTAACGCTGAATAATTCAGTCGATTTTGTTTTTATTGATGGGAATCATCAAAAAGAGCCAACCCTAGATTATTTCCAGCAATGTCTTGCCCATTCCAATAATTCAACAGTATTTATTTTCGATGATATTTATTGGAGCGCGGGAATGGAAGAGGCTTGGAATGAAATAAAGAAGCACCCTCAAGTGACTACTACAATCGATTTGTTTTTTGTGGGTATTGTATTTTTGGATAAAAGCCACGTAAAGGAAAATTTTGTTCTTAAGTTCTAGCGGTCAGCTTGGTGTGAAATATATTCTGCGGTTAATTTCAAAGCGCATCCTCAATTTCCTTATATAAAATTGTCCTATCCATTGGAGAACCAGATTGAGATTCCTTAAATGAGCCGTCTTTATTAATAATAATATAGGTTGGGTAACTCCATGACCTTTTTAGTGTATTAAAAATGTCTTCGGTTAAATTTTTATTCGCCAGGAAATGAGTTCCAGTTAGTTGATAATAAGCGATTAATTCTTTCCATTTAATTCGGTTTTCTAAATCATGGTTGGCAATAAATAAATATTCAAGGTTTTCATTCTTAAAGCGTGCCTTTATTGAATCTAAATTTTTGTCGAAACTTGATCGGCATGGACCACACCACGTTCCCCACATATCCAATAAAACGGTTTTGCCTTTCACCATGTTCAGAATATCATCAAAGGTCTGAAGAGAATCAGCATCTTCGATAATTATCATGTTTTTCGTTAACCTCTTTTTTTGATTTTCAGTAATTTCCTTAATCCAAGGTTGTATGATTGAAAGATAGATACTGGTTGGATGTTGTTCTTTGAAGCGCAAATAAATTTCGGGAAGGTCGTCATGCCTATCTTGCTGGTAGGAGAATTTCATTAAGTTAGCGTACAAAATTTCGCGGGAATTCCCTTTGAAATCAGTATTTATTATTCTTTCTTTAAGTAAGTTTTTAGAAAAATACTTAGCCCCCTTCTCAATTTCTTCAGCTGTATAATATCTAGATAAAATTTCAGGTAGTGTATTGAAACTTTCTAAAGTCCTTATGACATACCACGGAATGAAATAAGAATAAATGGGCATATTAATCATTTCATCATCGCATAATTTTATTGCATCCTTTAGGGAGTCTTCAACAGCGAGCCATTTTTTTTCATTACGGTAATATTTACCCCAGATTTTAAATCCTTGAGTGCCCTTAAACCATACGTATGCTTTTAGTGGAAAATATTCAATGGTTTTTGACAAGTTGTCGATGAATATCGGGGAAGGTTTATAAATTTCAACATATTCATTTAGAATACTTTCAAAATGCTTTTGGGTAGTATTTATCTCATTAATTACATTCTGTGGAAGTGAATCTTTTCTAAAGGGATTTAACGTTTTTAATGAATAGTTTATTACTGGTTGAATTAAGGGGTGATTGTTTTCACTTCCAATGCCAGAGGCTGTGTAGGCCTTTATGGGGCTTAAGGCATCGATGGATATGGTTAAATTGTCATCGGGAGAAATGAAAAAAATAAGGGAAGAATAATCTTCGCTGGTGTCTTTTCGAAAATAAACTTCAATGAATATTGGATTCGAAAGATCTAAGGTGAGAGTAGCTTTTCCCTTTATTACTGGGATTTCTATTTCTTCTTCGTTGAAAAGTGTTCCAGGATTTTGGTAATCTTTTCTATCAATAAAAATGACCTCTTCATTTGAATTCCTTAATTCAAACGTTATTTTAGCTTCTTTACCATAAAAACAAAGCGGCGAAAACAAAAGAAGAATTAAAAAAATAGTTCCCGAAGTTAAGCCTGCTTTATTCAGAACATTTTGCTTATTTGAGTTTACCATTGCGTATTGTAAATAGTTTCCAATGGTGCTGGAATCTCCGCTGGGTCTTCACCGAGGTTTTGACGTAAATCGATTTCTATTCCGCGGGAAATGGTGGAAATAGGCACATCGTTTGCCGTCCCTTCAAAAGGATTTTCGCCGGTTCTTCCAATTCTTTCCATGGTGTGGAACATCCAAGCTACTGCCGTGTAAAAGGGGACCGCAAGCCAGACAAATAGCTTTCCAAATAAAGGTTGAACTTCGGCGATGTTGGTGCCAATTTCTTGGAATTGTGGAATCATTGCCGTGGGTAAAATCAACAGTAAAAGCCACATGAAATAATGGTTGATAGTTGCGTATTGCCTAGGAAATGGGAAGTTTTTAATCCTTTCCGATTTCCCTTGAAATTCAAACATTTCCTTTATTAATCCTTCTAATTCTAAGAATGCGAATTCCCAGATTAGTCCGCTCTCTTTTAATTTTCTTAAATGGTGAGATTGAAGGTATAGGGTTGCTGTTTGCGCATTCCCTTTGCTTTTGATGTATGCTAAATCTTCCTTAGATAAATATGGGGCAATTGCTTCGTCAAAAGGGGTGTTTTTTTCAGGTACAGCATTAGTCCAAACATTATTTGTTTTTAGTTCATTGGTTATTTCCCATGGGCGTGGGGAGCGCATTGAATATCTAAGTGCAGTCATCCAAGCGATATGACGGTAGGTTAGAATTTTCACCTCATTTTTTATTTCTTCTTCAGTCAGTTTAGTCTTTGTGCGCTCATTGGTAAGCATATCCTGGGTCCAAACTCCAAAAGTCCTGGAGGTGTTAACAATTCCGCCCCAAATTTTGCGGGCTTCCCAAATTCTTCCGTAAACAGAGTTGTTTTGAAAACCGATTAAAAAGGAAACGGCCGTACCTATTAGCGCAATTGCTGTCCAAGGTATTTGAAGCCAACTCAAGTCTAAAAAGAAATAAACTGCTACGAGGGCAGAAATATACGCGGCGAAAAACAGCGTGTCATAGCGGGTCCAAAGGAATACTTCTTTTATTTTAAAAACTTTTCTTGTGTACATGGGATTGATTTACTTTTAAATGAGGCGGCCTACTTTTGAGTTGCCTTACAAATACCGAAGATAAAAAAATAGCCCGAGGTTCAAATCCTTGAGCTATTCCTTTTGAGTAATTAATATTTACTTAGTTGAATTTCTCCAAATTTTTATGTCTTGCCCAATTTCGTTTAGTAAATCTTCGTCCATTAAGTGACTTGCTTTTCCCAGTTTGTTGATGGTTAGGGCCGATAAATTATTTTCCGCCCATTTAATAACCTTCTTGTTTGTCAGCATTACCGGTTTGGCCGATAAAATCAATTTAGGATGATTTGATGTCCGTAACCATTGGTCATCTTTGTTCATGTAATCTTCCATATCTCCTGATTGTCCGTTTCTCCCTTTTTTAGGGTATGCATGAGCTAAATTATACATTGGAATTCTAGTATTTCTAAAGTACGCGAAGAAATAAATATGGGGACATTAATCTCGCTAAACGATGAAATCCCTCCAATACCATCTGCATGGAAATGTGTGGGAATTAGTCCAGTTATTTTCGAATTTAACTTTTGATTTATTACGTTGATTAATTCGGACGAAGCCTCTGGATTGGCCGGCGTATCGAAAACTACTACTACTCCGTTATTGAGCACTACCATTCCATTGCAACTATCTTTTCCGAAGCTTACTGTTTTAAGAAATGAGGGATTAAGAAGAATGGGCTGAAATCCTTTTAAGTGCCAATATTTCACTTTTGTGGATGACGGAGTCGGGCTTTTCTTGAGAATTTAAATTTGGGGTTTCAGATGATTCCTTCGCGGAATTATTACATGAAATAAACCCAACGGAGAACGTGGTAACTAAAATTAGAAAATATTTGAACATAGAGGATTGTAAATGGATTTCAAGCCAAGATGCTTTTTTTACGCAAAAAGCGGACTGAGTTTGCACCCAATCCGCTTTTGTATTTTTATTGACGAAGTTTTTAAATGCCTAGCCCTGATAACGTAGGTTTTCTAAGCATTGTTCCTACGTACAATAGTGTTGTAATAGCCATTGCCGGTATTGGAAGTGCTCCTCCAATGATAACTTCGGCAAATAATGCGCCACCCATAAATCCAAGTAATAGGAAGAATCCCATGTTTGAAGTTTTAGGAATCCAATAAAGTGCAAGTAGCCCAATTTCTAGGACGCCAATAAACATCATTTGATTTTCCCAATTTGGAAGCTTGGCAAAGTTAGCCATCATCTCCTCGGCTCCAGTTAATTTTGAAAGCCCTGCCATTACCAACATTAGAGAAGGTAGAATTGATAAAACGTAACCAGCAATTTTTCTTGTCTTGCCGATTTGTGGTTCATGTAAATAACTCATTTCTTTTTTTGATTTGTTATTACAAAGATGGAGCAAGAAAAAATACTTTCTCTTAATGTAGATTAAGAAATGAATTCAATTATTTACCCTTGACTCTGTCGCCTTTTACCTTGCTGAGGGCTTCGGGGGTGATTCCAAGGTAGGAGGCAATCATTTTCTGTGGGACACGCTGAATTATGTCGGGGTAGGTTTCTAAGAAATGTTCATAGCGTTCAATTGCAGACGCGCTCATTAACATAATTACGCGTTTTTGTAATGTGCGCATTCTTCTAAGGAGGGGAGTTGGGTCTAATTCAACTGAAAATTCAGTCTTTTCAGATACCGCTATAATAGAGTCTTCTAGGGCATCAATAAACAAATCACAGGGGACATCGTGTGCGCAGCTATCGGCAACTATCCAATCTTTGGGGGCAAACATAAAAATATGTTCTCTCCCTTTTTCATCAATTGAATAGCTGCGCAGCAAGCCTTTTTCAACCCAATAGGCTTTTGAATTTAAATCGCCCTTGTGTTGGATAATTTGTCCCTTTTTTACTTCAATCTTTCTCAACTTTTGAGGTCAATTTTAGGGTTAATAAATTTATAATGATTTGTGTGATCCATCGCAGTATGGTGGATTCTTAGTCTGCTTGCACATGCACATTGCTGCAGTTTTTTCTTCTTCAACTTTAAAAACATTGGGAGTGAATTCTCCTCCCTTGTGAGCGCCATTGCACCAAGGCTGATTTTCTGATTTCCCGCAAGCACACCAAGCATAATTTTTGTCGGCTTCAAGCTTCTCCATTTGGGGTGATTTTCCCGCTATATTTGGTTGTTCCATAATTAAATATTTTCAATTTATGGAAGATACAACTATTTCTTAATGGGCATTAATCAAGAACGAAAATAAGGTGATTCTAGGTTAGGAATTATCTTTTTGGCAAGGTTTGGAAAAAGGTAAAAACTATGGCCGATAGGGTTATTCCGAAGAAATTCGCATCCAATCCAAAGGGTAAGGTAATTTCCGTTAAAATTAGGGTTAAGGTTGTCCCACCACCTAATAGCATAGAATACATTGCCGCTTTTGACGAGGGATTTTTCAAGAAAAGAAAACCTAAAACAGGAACAAAAAGTCCTGACACCATGAACGCATAGGAATAGAGCATTAAATCCAAGACATTTTGCATCTTGGTTGCTAGGAGTATGGCTAGAACTCCTATTCCAAGAGTAGCCAATTGAGAATATTTTATGCTTTTAGTATTGTCTTTGGAAAGCCGTAAAATATCAGTGACAAAATTGCCCGATGCAGCCAAGAGGCAGCTGTCGGCGGTGGACATAATCGCAGAAAAATAGGAAGACATTACCAGCCCCATTAATCCGACAGGGAAAATGTGTGTTAGGAGCAATGGGAGACCGATTTCAGCATCTATAGCGCTTCCAGGAGCATAGCCAAGCTCAGTAAACATGCCTTGTTCAAAAGCCACCCTACCTAGTAAACCTAAAATTATTCCCATAAAAGCCATCACTGGCCATTCCAATAATCCCGCAAAGAACCATGCCTTTTTTGCGGTTTTCTCATCCTTTGATGCATAAATTCTTTGATAGAGTGTCATTCCCACAAACCAAATTGGGACAATAGTAATGAGCCAGTTTATGCATTGAACCAAGGTGATATTTGTAAGGCTAAGGAAATTTTGGGGTAAATACACACTAATAGCTTCCCATCCTCCAACTTTGACAAAAGCCAATGGAATACCCACAACGATTAAGCCAAACATGAGGATGATCCATTGGATTGTATCTGTGAAGATTACGGCTTTTAATCCGCCAAGGACAGTATATCCAATTACCACCACACCCATTAAAATTACGGCATCAATAATTGTTAAGGATGGAAAAGTCGCTGATGCCAATTTAGCACCAGCCAGTACCTGTGAGCTGGTAAATCCGATATACCCGATAAGTGAAATTATACCAGCGACAAGGGCCACTTTCTTGTTGTAAAAGTGATTTAGTATTTCGGGAAAACTTAAAAAATTAAGCTTCCGCGCAAGCGGATAAATAAAGGGGATAAGGAAAATTGCACTTAGCCACGCCCCGATAATTCCAGTAAAAAGCATCCAACTTCCCGAAAGTCCGATTAAAAAGCCTAGTCCGCCTAGTCCAATAGAAAATCCACCTCCAACATCGGTGGCAACTACTGAGAGCCCTATGTGAAAGGCATTCATTTTTCTTCCGCCCACATAGTAGTCTTCCTGCAATTTATTCTGCCTCATGAAATAAATTCCAACAGCGACCATGCCAAGCATGTAAACAACAAATACGGTGATGTCAATAATATGCATTTTCTATTTTACTTTTATTTGTGATTTTAGGGATGGTGATAAATTATAAAAATTAAATATAAATGCGAATTCGAAGCCAAAGAGATTAATCTTTGAGCCAGCCAGCTATGCTGTTTCGGTTTCGTGTGAATGAAGGGTGGACCTCATGCTCCATTTCGTCGCTGCGGAAGAAAACCAATCTTCCTCCCGATGGTGAAATGTTTACCTGAGCTTTGTTTTTCGGATGCAATGTCAAGTTTCCGCCATCCTCATCTTTCCAACCGTCATTAAGGTATAATATTGTAGAATATTTTCTTCCTTTTTCGTTTTTGAATTGATCCAAATGACGTTTATAAAAACTCTTTTTATCATAGTTTGAATAATGACTTTCAAACGATTTGATTGAAGCGTAGCAGGTTCTATTCAGGTAGAGGATGAAATTGTTGATCTTTTTAAGATAGACCATTTCGAATGGATTAGTACTTTGATCACCAATCCAGTTGATTTTGTCCCCTCGAATTTGCTTGTCTTGATGAAAAGCCGATTTGTTGCCCACACCAGAAGGCTTCATTTTTCCTGTCTCATTTAACGATTCTATATTGGTTCTGAGGCCGCTCGTGGTGCTCTGATTTATGAAATTATCGCAACATGCGTAGTCGTTATCAATTAACCCTTGAATTAGGCCTTCAAATTGCTTTTCTTCTAGAATTTCTTCGTTATCCATGTGTACACTTTTGAGTTTAGCCTGAGTGTATGGATTTACAAAGAGGATGATATAAAGGACGTTATTTAAAACAGTTAAAACCCCATATTCTAAAATTTATAAAATGGGGAACGCGTCGATGTAAACTTCTGATTTATTGAGAGTTGGATTTAATCAATTTCTGAAGCACAGGTTTAGCTGACTTTCTTTGCGGCTTCAGGAAATGGTCTGTAGGAATAATATTGTAAAACCTCTTCAATAGCCATCTTAAGGGCTTTGTTTATGGGGATAATAATATTTCCTAACCGATAGTCGATTTGATTAAGCTGCATGTAGTATTCGGTGAAAACAGGGACTTTTAATCCTTTGCTAATTGCGTCACTTGTAGCTTTAAATTTTTCGGGTTGGCCTTCCTTGATGATTTTACATGTAGCCAATCTTAATTTTCCGTATTTATCTGTGTTTGCGGCGAAACCGAACAAGCGGCAGATTAATCCACGGTACTTGTAGCTGGTGCAACGGCCTTGATCAATTATGGAAAGTGGCTTATAGATTAAACAGGTTGAGGTGGTTGTTTCGTTAAGATTAAGTAGAGTTTGTTCGACTTCTCCGTTTAAAAAAAGATGGAAAGCCCAGGGCAGAAATTCTAGGGGTGAGGCTTCGATATCTGGTGAAGAGCAACAATTTCCACAACCTGAAACACAGCCAAGTCCAGAAGCTTTTTCGAATTGAGCGCCTTCCTTTTCTAACTTCTCGAACAGGCTTTCAACCAAATTCACTCTCCGCTCTATTGACATCTATTTCTTTCGAAGGTAGTCTTATTAACTGGTGGATTTTTCTAAAACGAAAAACATGTATTTCTTTTCGTCAACGAACTTTTTAGGATCAATGGCAGCAGTTTCCTTAAGGATTTTTTTGTCAATCGATTCCCGTATTTTCCCCGACATGAAATATAGTTTTGGCTTTTTAAACCTCAATTTTTCATAACCGAAATGTTTAATTGGCACGAGAAGTCGTTCAATAAACATGTGGATGTAGGAGATGGTTGGAAGGACGTTCAGGGTGATATCTTGTTCCTTTTTTATGGTCCAATTATTTTCCTTAAGCTTTTCGCGGAAGACATCTAAATAATGTCCGCTTTTTTCAATTCCTTCACCATGAAGTCTGAAATAATCTACAATTATCCATTTTCCACTGGGCAATAGAATTTGATCCATCAATTTAAAAGCCTCGTCTAAACCAATATATTGGAACGATTCAGAGTTAATAACGGTCCCAAACTTGGTGTCACCTTTAAAATTCTCGAATTTGCAATGGTGGGTTTTTAGGTAGCTGAAGTTTTTATTTATGTATTCTATTTGATTTTTATTTGGAGTCAAGCTTTCCACTTTTAGCCTTTTGCCATGCATTAATTGCGAAAGCCCTCCCGTTCCACAACCTACATCCAGGACGGGCTTGTTTTGATCCTCAATATGGTCGATTATGTTTTCGGCATATTTTATTTGAGCATCCTCCAATTGCTTAAAGGAAATTTCTTCTGGTTTTGTGTTTGGGTCTTCGAAATACCCATAATGAAGCATGTTATTGCTTAATATTTTGGAGTATAGGTATAATTCTAGGTCGTAGGTAGATTTGTCGAACTTTGAATTCTTTTTAGCAAAGCTATTGGCTTTAATCCACTCAAATGGATTAAGTAGGTAGGAAAACTTCATAAGTAAATTTTTTAGCTCAAATTCGTTTGATTCGTAATGTGCTAAGATGGTTAAATAAATGAAAATAATTCAGGCACAAAATGAAATCATTTAAATTTTTGCTTTAACCCATATTGGCTTTTAGATTTTCAATTGTCATTCTGTGGTGATGTTCAACATGGTAGAGTGCATTGAAAAGCATTTCTCGAAAAGATAATTCCCTTTAAAATTCAATCATCAGACCAATGGATGGTAGAACTGTGCCGTTAGTATTTTCAATTTCCTTGAGTTTGTAACTTCCAAGGTTATTTGGGTCTTCCATTGGATTTCCAGAATCATCTCTTACCACATCAAGGAAAGGTTGTCCCATTGCCTGAAAATTGTAAATGTTTTGAATGTCAATGTAGGCATTGACTGCTAAATTCTTGAGAAACCATTTTTTATCGACCCTGACGTCCAAGCCATGTGAATTAGGATTGCGATTTTGATTCAACCTATTCCAATCGAACACTCCCTGTTGACTAACATCCCATACTTCCATTTTCGCAGTTCTTTGAATATCGTAAGGAGTATAAGGGGAGCCGCCCAGGAAACGGAATTTCATCCCAACTTCCCAATCTCCTTTGAATTTTTTTCCGGCAGTTAAATTAAAAATATGTCGGTTATCCCAGGAGGTCGGGGTGGCTACAGCATTTTTATCCTCAAATTCACTACGTACATATGTGTATGACATGATACCATAGATCGAGGAACTCAGTTTTTGCTGGATAAGAATTTCAGCCCCATAACTTCGTCCATTTGAAGTCGAGGTTATGGGTTCATTTCCAATAACTCCAAAATCGCCACCTAGATTGGCTAGCGAAATACTGTCTCTTAATAGGAATGGGTATTTATCGTAGGCCTTGTAAAAGCCTTCAAGGGTTATTTTTGAAAGTAAAGTTGGATTATATTCAAGCCCTGTAATAAAATGATCGGCGCGAAAATACGTGATTTGGTTAACCTTGTTAACTAACACGTTGTTGCCATCACGGTATCCCATGGTAGTATAGGTGGGCAGTTGGAAATATCTTCCTAGATTGAAGCTTGCAATAAATTTTTCAGTAATTGAATACGACGCCGAAAATCTCGGAGATAGCTGGTCAATTGGGTTGCTCATTTGCGTTGAATAATCATTGAAATCGGTCCGAACTCCAAAAGATAAAGCCAGCCTATTTTCCAGCACATTCTTACTGACCTGAGAAAACAATCCAAATTTATTGAGGTTTAATTTTGAGTCGAAGTCGATAATTCGAACATTTCCGTCAACCGCAATCTTGTTGAATGTAGAATTGGTGTAGGTTGCATTTTCATACCCGATTCCCATGTTCAATTTCCAGCCATTTTTGCGGAAAGTATTCTCTAATCTTAACTTGTTTTCTATTTCTTGTGATTCATAATCCAATAACAAAAATTCTTGTTGCTCGATATTGTCTAAGTATTTGAAAGATCTGTTATTTAAGTGATTTCGACTAAGAACAATGTTTTGATAGCTATTTGCTGAAAAGTGTTGCCAATTTCCGCCTAGGGTATAGTTCCACTGTGTGTTTACAGGTAGGTTTCCCAGGATATAGTTATTGCGGATGATTGTTTCTTCATCTTCAAGTCCATCATTAACGCCTGTGTTCAATTTAAAATCGTCTATGGCTCCCAGGCCGATGATTACCAGTTTGTTGTTTTTGTTAATGTTTAGGGTTTGTTTGTATTGGAAGTCGTTGTAGGTTGGCAGGAAGGGGAGGGCAAGGGCTTTGAAAAGAAGTTGCAAGTAGGAGCGTCGCGCGGAAAATACAACCGTGGATTTCTTTCCCACTGGGCCATTTAATGTTAATCCGACATCACTGGACCCGGCCATGAATGTACCTCGAAGTTTTTCATCGTTGCCTTCAATCTGTTTGAATTCAATTATAGAGCTGGTGGCATTTCCGCGATTTGCAGGGAAAGCTCCAGCGTAAAAATCGACTTCGCGTATGAAATTCACGTTAATTAATCCTACAGGACCGCCAGATGAACCTTGGGTTGCAAAGTGGTTTATGTTTGGTACCTCAATCCCATCAAGGTAAAACCTGTTCTCATTAGGAGCCCCACCTCGAACAATTATGTCATTTCGAAAAGAGACCGATGATCCAACTCCGGGAAGAATCTGAATAACCTTTGAAATGTCCCGATTACCTCCAGGATTACGATAAATCTCCGATGCACTTATAGTTTTTAAGCTTACCGGACTTTCCTCCTTTTTGCTGAATGGAGAGGCGACAATAGTGACGTCACCAAGCGAAATTGGCTCTTCCACCAGCCCAAAATTTACTGTAGTGGGTTGAGTTGAAGTTACCTGTACCTCATAAGAAATCTCCTTACTATAGCCCAAAAAGGAGCATATCAGATTGTAAGTCCCTGGTTTAAGGTTTTCCAAGGAATAATTACCATCATCGTTAGATATTGTTCCGATTGTTGAATTTTCCACTACTACATTTGCGAAAGGAACGGGTTGATTATTGATTCTATTAGAAACTCTACCCTTTATTTTTCCGGTTTGACCGAAAAGCAATGAGGAAAGTATTATAAGGAAAAAGGTAGGTAGGAAAGTTTTTAATTTCATTTTGGCAACTTTTAGATTATGTCGTTTTAATCTAGGATGAAAGTCAGTAAAAGATTTTTGAAATTAGTGTAATATCTTTATTAACTCTGTAAAAATGGTTTTTGTTTTAAGTAATAATCCTCTAGTGCGGGTTAACTAAATTGGAAATGTGTGCTTTATTTCCCTAATAATTCATCGGTCATTTTGCGATAAGTAACGCCTTTTGGTTTCCTGGTCCATCTTCTCTATTGCATTTCTTAACGGTATGCTTAGCATTGTATAAGCATGTTTATCTAAAAATGTTTGAGTTCGGCTTCATCCCTTTTTTCTGCCGCTCTTATCCAACTAACAACGGCAGTTTGAACGAAATGATGTTTTATAGGGGTCAAAACGGGGAGCCCCTTGCTAATTTTCAAAAAGCATCCCCTTTGAATTACTTGCTAATACATAAACGAAAACCATGAGGTTAGTTTTTAAGTTTTAATTTAAAGGGAATATTGAAAAAAGAAAATTGGAATTAATTTTTTTTCCAAAATTTTAGCCAAAAAAAAAGGACCATCTTTCCCCGCCTGACTATTTGTCAAGTTGTATTCGTTAGCCAATAATGTTTTAGGTGATTAAAGATTTAGGGAGCTGAAAAGGTTGTCATCCGGGCAAGCCCGCTTTTTTCATTGGAAAAAAATGCAAAAAAATCTTACCCTGTCCGTCTGGTTTCTAAAATGTTTTCGGAGGAAAATAGGATTATATCAAAGTAAGGTTTTTTTAAAACAGACAGGGGTTTATGAAGTGAAACACATGCCGCTCGTTTAGTAGGGCTTGCCCGACGGATAGTCAAGATTGTTAGAAAGACAACAAGATTTTATGTAGAGGATATTATAATAATGAACAAAGAAATCCGGCGGAGGAACCCGTTTTTAATAAAATAGATTTCAACTTTTTTTTACCTCCAGCAGATTTATAATATTTCTCTTTTTTTCTTGCAGAAGGATAATCAGCATGGGTTTCTGAATAAATTAATTCCCAAGGAATGTGTCCTTTAGTAAATTTTGACTTGCCAGCATTGTGTTGTAATAGCCGGTCGGCTGGATTTTTAGAAATCCCAACGTAATAAATTCTTGAATGCAGACTGAATAATGCGTAAACCGAAACCATACATTAAATTAAACAAATGTGTTGTATTAAACAATCCATAATTTATAATCTTTTTAAGGAAAGTCCAAAACCAATAGTGGGAGTCTCGCCCGTCTGGTTTCTGAAATTTTTTCGATAGAAAATAAGATTATTTCGAAGTAATATTTTTTTTTAAAACGGCGAGGAAACCCTTTGTTTAATTGAAAAAAAGGCAAAAAAAAGGACCATCTTTCGATGATCCTTGTTCGCAGCCCGTAGGGGAATCGAACCCCTGTTACATGGATGAAAACCATGCGTCCTAACCCCTAGACGAACGGGCCATTGTTGTTTTGCAGTGACGTTTCCGTCCCAATTGCGATGCAAAGATAAGTGAACTTTTTATTCTTGGAAATACTTTTGGCAAAAAAAATCATTTATTTTTCCAATCAGCGCTTGATTTGTGCCATAGGGGTATAGTTCTCAATGGCTTAAAGCCGAAAAAATAATTCACATTTTTTTTCATTTTTTCATCTCTAAAATATAAAATAGGCAGGTGCTGCATGTATTTCGGCTAAAAAGCCTTATTTTTGTGCAAATTTTTTTCCCAAAAATGCAGTCAATCAGAGTCGCTATCAACGGATTCGGTCGTATAGGCCGAAATACATTGAGAGTTCTTTTACAAGAACCCGGTGTTAAGGTGGTAGGTATTAATGATCTCGCCGATTGCCGAACGCTTGCACACCTTTTTAAGTACGATTCAGTGCATGGTGTGATGAAAGAGGACGTTGTGGAGAAAGATGGGTGCTTGCTCGTTAATGACGTTCAAATCCCCTTCTATAGCCAGGCTGATATTGCCAAGCTTCCATGGGGAGATTTAAATGTTGACGTCGTGATTGAGTCGACAGGGAAATTCACCACCAAAGCATTAAGCCAAGGACACCTTTCGGCAGGTGCGAAAAAAGTCATTATTTCGGCTCCAGCGAAAGATGAAATCCCAACAGTTTGTATGGGAATTAATGAGGAAGTTATTGGGCCTAACGATTTGATAATATCAAACGCTAGTTGTACCACCAATAATGTGGCGCCTTTGGTTAAAATCATCGACGAAAACTGGGGAATAGTTGGTGGGTACATCACTACGATTCACAGTTATACTGGAGATCAACGGTTGCATGACCAACCACATAAGGATTTACGTCGTGCTCGAGCTGCCGCCGAATCTATAATCCCAACTACTACGGGAGCGGCGAAAGCTATCACGAATATTTTCCCTCATTTAAAAGGCCATTTAGGTGGTGCCGGAATTAGGGTGCCAGTTCCTAACGGATCCCTTACCGATTTTACATGCACAGTAAAACGTGTTCCAAAATCAATCGAAGAAGTAAATAAAGCATTTGAAAATGCGTCGAATGCCCAATTAAAAGGTATTCTAGAATATACTGATGTCCCAATTGTAAGTAAAGATGTTGTAGGAAATCCACACAGTTGTGTGCTTGATTCTTTGCTAACCTCTATAGTAGGCGACATGGTAAAGGTAGTGGGTTGGTACGACAACGAAATGGGGTACTCCAACCGATTAAAAGATTTAATAATAAAGTTAAGAAGCTATTTATAAACCCAAGATAAGATCAATGGTAAAAGAAGTAAAACCAGAAGAATTGTTGCAACTTCGTCATGAAGTTATTAGGCCAAATCTACCTTTAGAAAAGGCTGTATTTCCAACAGATTCATTAACTGACAGTATCCATATTGGATACTTTCATAATGATGAGCTGGTAGCAGGAGGTTCTTTCCACAGAGAGACCTACCAAAACGATCAAGGATTAGGATTTCGCCTACGCGGACTAGCCTGCAAATTTGAGCACAGAAGAGAAGGGTATTGTTCTGCAATTATGGACATGGCGCTGGAAATGCTTAAGGAAAGAGAAGTGGAGTATATTTGGGGGAATGCGAGAAGATCTTCTTACAAATTTTTCGAAAAATACACGCTAAAGTACCTAAGTAAAGAATTTGAAATTGAAGGAATTGGCCTGCATCGTGTAATGATGTATAAATTTCCTAAAGAAGATTAATTTATTAACTGGCCGGCATGATTTGTCGGCCAGTTTTCGTTTTTTTCAATGATTACAATAGATAATTTTAACTTTTCTGGAAAGAAGGTGTTAGTCCGCGTAGATTTCAATGTTCCGTTGAACGAAAAATTTGAAATCACTGATGACAAAAGGATTCAGGCCGCTTTGCCTACTCTTAATAAACTGTTGAACGACGGTGCTAGCATTATACTAATGTCCCATTTAGGTCGTCCAAAAGATGGTCCAGAAACTAAATTTTCCCTTAAGCAAATCGTTTCACACCTTAGTAATTGTTTAGGAACCAACGTCGGTTTCGCTGATGATTGTATGGGAGATAACGCGGCCAGTATGGCATCGGCTTTAAGCCCAGGTCAAGTTTTACTACTTGAAAACTTGAGGTTCTATTCACAGGAAACCAAAGGAGGAGATGCGTTTGTTGCGCGTTTAGCATCCTACGGCAATTTTTATGTAAATGATGCTTTCGGGACTGCTCACCGTGCACATGCTTCTACAGCATTAATAGCTGATCATTTTAATGGAGCAAAGTGTTTTGGTTACCTGATGGCAAGCGAATTGAATAATGCCCAAATGGTAATGGAAGCCACCCAGCGCCCAATTACTGCGGTAATGGGTGGAGCCAAGGTTTCTGATAAAATTCAGATAATTAAAAACTTGATGGACAAGGTTGATAACATCATTATTGGTGGTGGTATGGCCTATACTTTTGCTAAAGCTCAAGGCGGAAGCATTGGTAATTCCTTAGTCGAAAATGATAAACTTGAACTTGCCAAAGAGCTTATTTCCTTGGCGAAAATCAAGGGCGTTAATTTAGCATTGCCTGTAGATTCGCTTGTCGCGGATGCTTTCTCAAATGAGGCAAATACAGCGCAGGCTAATAATGATTCGATCCAAGACGGATGGATGGGACTTGATATAGGGCCAGAGAGCATTAAGTCATTTAAATCAATTATCGCCGAATCAAAAATCATCCTTTGGAATGGTCCAATGGGCGTTTTTGAAATGTCAAAATTTGAAAAGGGTACCAAGTCTGTTGGGGAAGCCATTGTTGAAGCAACAAAAAATGGCGCTTATTCTTTAATTGGTGGGGGTGATTCTGCCGCTGCCGTTGCAAAGTTTAACATGCAAAACGATGTGAGTTATGTAAGTACCGGAGGTGGTGCTCTTCTTGAATATTTAGAAGGGAAAGTCCTTCCAGGAGTTGCGGCAATTATGAAATAATAATTTTTTAATAGAAAATGTAAATCCTCAGCACCTAGTGTTGGGGATTTTTTTTGTTCATTTTAAAAATGAGATAAGCTTATTGAAGGTTAAAATTCAACCCTTGGAACGGAATGAACATCTCTTTAAAAAAACACAAATTTGTTGCAGGTTAAATACTAAAATTATCTTGGTGAAATGTTTTAAATCAATGAATTTTAAATATTACTCTTGTTTTATAGGGGTCAAAACACCAGGTATGAGTGGTATTCAAGGAATCCCTTTAATAAAGTCCAAATTCCCTGACTGTGATGTAGTGATGCAAACAATTCATTCTGATAATGAAAGAATTTTTGCGGCGCTTTGTGCTGGGGCGATTGGTTATTTTTAAAAAAACGAGCCTCTATTAAAAATCAAGGAAGGGCTTTTGTCTATTAGATTGGGAGGTGCTCCAATGTCTCCCGCCATCGCACGTAAAGTAATTACTCACTTTAGACCTCAAAAAAAAGGATTAACCACACAGGTGTTAACACCAAAGGAATTAGAAGTGGTAACGGGGTTAGTGGATGGTAAGCTTATCGCAAGTAGATTAGCTGTTAGCATTGATGCCGTTAGGGCCCACATCCGTAATATATACTTCAAGTTACAAGTAAACAGTAAGGCTGAA
>JBLIKP010000023.1:0-27153 GCA_047635375.1 Sphingobacteriales bacterium
AGGTCTTCAACCTTTTGTAAGTCATCCCCATAGCTAACCCCTACACTTAGGTCAATTCTCCGTATCCCGTTTATTGTATAATGTATAAAAGGATTTTCAAAAATTAATCTGTTAGGTATCTCCACGTTCTGCCCAGTTGGCAAATACATGGTAGTAGATCGAAGACCAATTTTCTTAATAACTCCAAATTGACCGTTAGATTCTACGATATCACCTACATTTATAGGGCTTTTAGTGGCCATGATTACTCCACTTATTAAGTTGGCAGCGGCATGTTGAAAGGCAAAACCAAGTGCAAGTCCTATTACCCCAACTCCGGCGAGTAATGAAGTGACAGTTTTATCTAAGTTTAGTACACTTAAAGCCACAAAAAGTCCAACGGAAACCACTGAAAACGACATCAGTGATAAAACCAGCTTATTTAATGCGATGTTTCCCGACCATTTTTTTAATGCCTTCCCCACCAATGTTTTTAATAATCTGGAAAGCAATAAGAATCCTATTAATACGAAAAATGCCATCGCTAAATTGGGAAGCATAGCGATGAATTGTTCGGCCCAAAGATTTATTTTATTCATTATTATTTCCGACGCATCGGATATGTCATCTAGAATTGCCATAATATCGTGTTTAACGTAAAAGTAAGATTATCCTTTTTAAATAGTTTTATAAAAAATGTCCATTTCTGAAATTTTCATTCGTTTATCAATTGAAATACCGATAACGAACTTGTTATGGTTTTAAATTCCAAAAAAATTAATAATTAGTTTAACAATCAAATTTAATGAAAATGAAAGAGTATTTGTATTTATTTAGAGGAGGTGATGCCCAAAGATTAGAGGCTTCTTCTGAAGAAATGCAATCCCACATGGGTCTTTGGCAAGGGTGGATGGGGGAGCTTTCTGAGACGGGTAATTTATTAGGTGGCCAATCGCTTGAAAACGGAGGTAAAGTAGTGCGTAAGGCTGGAGCCGTTATTACTGATGGACCTTACGCCGAAGGAAATGAAGTTGTCGGCGGCTACCTTATTGTAAAAGCTAAGCCCATAGATGAAGCTACAGACTTATCAAAAGGCTGCCCAATATTTGAGCATGGTGGCTGTGTGGAAATCAGAGAATTAGTGGGGATGGACCAATAACCTTCCTGCAATCATAACAAATTTATGACCAATCCTCAAATAAGACCAGAGCAGGTAATTGAACATTTTTTTCGGCAAGAATGGTCTAGGGTGGTATCTACCCTGACCATTAAGTTTGGCTCACAAAACTTAATCACTGTCGAGGATGCTGTTCAAGAAGCCCTTGTAAAAGCCATGCGCACATGGGGTTAAGGGAAAATTCCAGATAATCTAGGAGGATGGATCTACAACGTAGCTAAAAACCGAGTGATTGATGTGCTTAGAAAGTCCAACAATTTTGCTGAAAAAACCCCAGGCGTGGTGCATTTTTATGGCTCTTCAGATACGCATGCAAAACCTGAGGTTTTTTTGGAAACAGAAATAAAAGATGAGCAGTTAAGGATGATATTCGCGCTTTGCGACCCTGTCCTTAACAACGAGCAGCAGCTTATACTTACGCTGAAAGTCCTTTCTGGTCTTGGGGGCTGGTGCCCTGCTCAAGAAGAACGAGACCATTGCCAAGGCATTAACTCGGGCAAAGTTGAAATTCCAATCAGAGGTAAAGTCATTAGATATTCCAGAGGGAATTGAACTTGAAAAACGTCTTGATAATGTGGTGCGGATGGTCTACCTCCTTTTTAATGAAGGATACAGTGTGACTGAAGTTGAGGGGTTAATAAATTTAGACCTAATGACTGAGTCTATGCGACTGGGCCAGATGCTTGTGAGTCATAAGAATACCGCTTCCGCGGAAGTTCATAGTCTTATGGCACTTATGTGTTTTCAGGCCTCTCGCTTTGATTAACGCCGCGATTCTGATGGGAATTTACTGACCCTTGAAAATAAAAATAGCGGAAATTGGGATTCAAAATTGATTTCGATTGGTTTTCAATATTTGGCTGCTGCCGATAGTATGCGAGAGGCGCTCGGTTATTACTTTATTGCAATCCGCAATCGCTTCAGTGCATTCCGAGGTCAATGATTATGCCTTTACTAATTGGAATAAATCATTAAAATTCTATAATCACCTTCAGGTATCTTTTCCAACACCAATGGGAGTATTAAATAGAATCGTAGTTTACCAAATGGTGCATGGTGAAAAAGCGGCCCTTAAAGAATTTGAAATGCTCGATAAAGAGCCAACGGTAACCTCGCATTATCTCTGTTTCGCAGTTCAGGGAAACCTTCTCTAACAGCTAGGTTGTTAAGGTAAAGTTAAAAAATGCTACGAATTGGCCTTGGATAACACCTCAAATTCATCTCAACGTCGATTTTTAAAAGACAAACCGCATAAAATTTAAGCGAAATATCTCGTGTAATACTTCGGTTTTTTTTTTCTCCTATCCTCAATTTTTGATAAATTTGAGGCAAAATGAACACTATGAATTTATCGTCGGTTGAAACGCTCCTTTTGGGCAATTCTGTTGAGGCTCCATTTAGAGAAATTGCAAAGAAGGTTGTAGACGGGAAACGTATTTCCAGTGAAGAGGCAATCCTGCTTTACGAAAAAGCCGACCTTAGCTTTGTGGCCATGCTGGCAAACTTCATCCGCGAGAAGCGCCACGGAAATAATACTTATTTTAATCGTAACTTCCACTTGGAGCCTACAAATTACTGCGTGTTCGATTGCAAATTCTGCAGTTATTCAAGACTTTTAAGAGATAAAGACGAAGATACCACTTGGTTCTACTCCAAGGAGGAAATGTTAGAAATCGTCGATAAATACCAAGATCAACCCGTTACTGAAGTTCACATGGTAGGAGGGGTGCATCCTAAATTCAACCTTGATTTCTTTTGTGATGTAATTTCTGCCATCCGCGAAAAGCGCCCAGACTTACACGTCAAGGCATTTACACCGGTTGAATATGAATACATGTTCAGAAAGGCTAAGTTATCTTATAAAGAAGGGTTTCAGCGACTGATTGACGCTGGACTTGGTTCAATGCCAGGCGGTGGAGCTGAGATTTTTGACGAGGGAATTCGTAAGCAAATTTGTGAAGACAAATGCACCTCCCAACAATGGTTAGATATTCACGAAGCTGCTCATGATTTGGGGCTTCAAAGTAATGCTACCATGCTTTATGGCCATATTGAAACCTATGCGCATCGTGTAGATCATATGGACCGATTAAGAAAGCTTCAAGACAAAACGGGTGGGTTCAATACCTTTATTCCATTAAAGTTTAGAAATAAAAACAACCAGATGGAGGATGTAGCTGAATCTACAACCGTTGAGGACTTAAAGAATTACGCCGTTTCACGTATTTTCATGGATAATTTTGATCATATTAAGGCTTATTGGCCAATGATTGGTAGAAGCACTGCACAAATGTCGTTAAGCTACGGGGTAGACGATATCGACGGAACCATAGACGACACCACAAAGATATATAGCATGGCAGGCTCTGAAGAGCAAACGCCATCCCTTACTACTCAAGAATTGGTAGAAATGATTACCATTGTGGGCCGTACGCCTATCGAGCGCGACACATTATATGGAGTAATTAAGAAATACGACGAAAACAGTTTCACCGAACAACCTGCATAATTTGAGCGCTACCAAAGAATTATTCATTATTCGCCACGGTCAAACCGACCTAAATAAAGTGGGGATAATCCAAGGTAGAGGCGTCGATGCGCCGTTAAATGAGCTTGGAGAGCTTCAAGCGAAAAAATTCTATAGCCACTTTAAAAACGAGGGCTTTGAAAAGGTTTATATCTCAGAGTTAGTTCGTACTTACCAGTCGGCGAAGGATTTTATCGAAGTTTCAAAAATTCCTTTTGAGCGTTTGGGCGGTCTGGATGAATTCGACTGGGGAATCTATGAGGGTACAAAGGCCGATAGAAACCTCGGTGAAATTTACGGAAGAATTACCCAAGCTTGGCAAAATGGGAATTACGACGAAAAAATTCCTAAAGGCGAAAGTCCAAATCAGGTTAAATTAAGGCAGGATAAAGCTTTAGGGCACATCCTAAGTGGAAATGAGAAGAAAGTCCTTGTCTGTATGCACGGAAGAGCCATCCGTTTACTTCTTACCACATTAACAGGTAAGCCCATTAGTGAAATGGATAATTTCCCCCACCAAAACCTTACCCTTTATAAAATCATTGTTTCAAAAGAGGGAAATGAGGTTGTGAAATTTAATAATGTAGATCATTTAGAACATGAGCTATAAAATCGCCCTTGTTTCCTATTTAAATACGAGGCCCTTTGTTCATGGATTGGAGAATTACCAATTTTCAAAAAAACCAAAGCTTTCCCTTGATATCCCTAGCATCTGCGCTAAGCGATTTTCTGAAGGCTTTGCCGATATTGCACTTGTCCCTGTTGGAGCATTAAATAAGCTAAATGCCGACTATAAAATATTCGGTAAACATTGCCTAGGTGCAAATGGACCTGTAAAATCAGTTTTCCTTTTTTCCCAAGTGCCCTTAAACCAGGTAAAGCGTGTTTTTTTAGACCCTGATTCTGAAACATCAAACCTTCTTGTCCAGGTATTAAGCAAGGATCATTGGAATGTGCAGTTAAAGTTTGTCAAACCCGATGGGGATATTACCATGGATAAAACCGATGCTGTGGTTGCGATTGGGGATAAAACATTCTCCATGCATGAGAAATTCTCTTGCAGCTTTGATTTAAGTGAGGAATGGTATCATTTTACAGGAATGCCCTTTGTTTTTGCTGTTTGGGTGGCTAAGAAAGCGGTTTCAACAGATTTCGAAGAAGAGTTTAGTGAAGCGTTGGAGTTGGGTTTGGAGCAAAAGCATGAACTTTTGGATCCTTCAGATCTTTACCTACATTCTTCATTAAGCAGAAAGGAATATTTAGAGGAATGTATGCAATACGGTTTTGGTGAGGTACAGAAAAAAGCGATGGAGAAATTCTTAAAGTTAATTCCATAAAAAATCCCTCATCTTTCAATGCGGGATTTAACAAATTTATTTAAATACACTCCCTTATTTCTAGGGTGTTACAACGATAGAATGTTGGAGGATCACAGGGCCTGAAATCGGATTGAGGACAATCGTAAGGAGTTGATTTTGCTCCTCCTTTAATGGTTTTAATATCCTAAGCGTTTAACTGGGTGTAGGAAGGTATAAACTAATGATTTATTAAACTTTAATAATCAATATTTTCAAATCCTGTTTAAACAGTTTTGTAACTTTTTTTAAACAACCCCAAATAATACCCTCCTTATCGGCGTTGACCGAAACTGAAAATATTTCCCAAATGTGAAATTTTTCTTCATTTTTGCGAAACACAATCTCGATACCTGAAAAAATATGAAAAACCAGACTAACCATACTCTTCTCTCTGAAGCCATAAGAATTGGTGATGAATTAATAAAGAAGGCTAAGCGTGATATTCATGGGACATATTGGAATTCTATTTCAACTGATGGTCACGGAAAGGTGGCTTGGGCTTCTTCTGAGGGTTTATACGGCGGAGTGTCGGGTATAAGCTGGTTTCTTCTAACCTTATATAAACAAACCAACGATCAAAAGTATCTTGAGAAAGGCTTGGAAGGATTGGATTGGTCGTTGAATTACGATCGCGACAATCCAAGCGGATTTTTTGCCTTAATTACTGGGAAGATGAGTCTACCACTTACCTTAATATACGCATCTGAAATTACAGGAAGGCAAGAATATTTAAAGAAGGCAGTTCAAATTGCGCTTAAAGCGGAAGTGTTTTTGGAGCAAGAACAAATCATTGACGATTTAATTAATGGAATTAGTGGAACTCTTTTGGGTCTCCTTCATGTATATCAAAAAACTGGAGATAATAGATTGCTTCCGTTAATTAATAAATTTACTCAACGTCTCATTGATAGAGCTTGGTGGGAAAAAGACGGACTTTATTGGGATAGAAATGGACAGCAAATCGGCGGACTTTGTGGATTTAGTCATGGAGTATCAGGAATAGGTTTTGTATTTATGGAATTGTCACGCATGACCGGGAATAAGGCCTTTAATGATATAGCAAGGTTGGCTTTTAAATATGAGGAGCAATTTTTTGATGCTGAGAAAAATAATTGGGTTGATTTAAGAAATGGAGTGTATACGCCAGAAGATGCAGCCCGTCATCGAGCTGCATTTGAGGCAAACAATAAGATATTTTTTTCTTCCCCTAATCAAATGAATGCTTGGTGCCATGGAGCGGCTGGGATAGGTTTGGCACGTGCCCGTGCCGTTGAGTTGTTGGAGGAGGAGTCTTACCAGACTGACCTTGAAAATGCATTGAGAAAATGTGATTTGCCACCAAAAAATCATTCTCCTGAGGGAAGTTTCACCATGTGTCACGGGGTTTTAGGAAATGCTGAGGTCTTTCTAGAAGCCTTTAGGGTGACAAAAGATGTGAAATTTCATGAAAAAGCGATTTCTGCTGCGCTTCGTGCGATTGAATTAAAAAAAGAAGGGAATTACTATGTTTCAGGATATACTGATGCTCAAGGCAAGGAAGACACCTCCCTTTTTATGGGTAATGCCGGGATTGGGTATTTCATGTTAAGGTGCCTTGACCCTTTAAACACCCCATCTTTATTGGCTCCCATAGTAAAAGGATCTAGAGAAATTCCCATTAAACAATTAAATACACTTTGTTTGTCGCCTTTGGATTTAAAACGGGTACTTTTGTCGAAGTTTTTTGAACGTAGTTTAGCTTCCGCCGAAACTTTGCAATTGCCTGTTTTTAAGAAGATTTTAAAATCAGGTTTACGAAAGTTGAATTTCTCCGAAATTGAAGAGGTAAATGCCGAAATTAAAGCCTTGGAAGGTGCCAAAGCAGATCTTTTGAAAGATGTGTGGAATTTGGAGTTCACCATTTATCGGCTCGACCGAAACGCTGAAAGTCACAGTTACCTGAGTACCAAGTCAAGGGTCTTGATGGAAGATGCAGGCGTGTTTTGTGAGAAGAACACAACTATCCCTGGAGATATGGAGTTTGTTTTAGATAATGATATTCAGCTTTATTCTTCAAAATGGGAGTGGGGAAAAGATGATTTTAAGGCGACAGAGAAAAATATCCAAGTGCCTGAGGCAACTCATTTCTGGTTACTACGTTCAACACACTTAGGGGTTAATAGTGAGCCGCTTAGCGATTTCACTTGTTTAACTTTAGAAGTATTTAAAAATAAAATTACCCTGGGTAAGGGAATTGAGGAGATGCTAGAAGCCTTTGGTGAGATAAGCGACGACGAAAAAGATGCAGTTAAGCATCTGGTTCACGAGCAAATCAAGCAGGCTTATTTAAGCGGAATATTACTCGGTTTTCCACCACCGGGTAGGTTAAAATAGAAGAATAGAATTTTTGTTAGCAGTAAATCAATTAGAGGTCGCTTTCGGTGGCCGAACCCTTTTCAGGGACGCAAACTTTTCAGTTTCCAAAGAAGATAGAGTTGGATTGGCAGGTAAAAATGGAAGTGGTAAATCTACCCTTCTGCAAATTATCGCTGGACTTCAGCCTAAACAAAAAGGGACGATTACCATTCCTAGCGATTATACCATGGGGTATTTACGTCAGGAACTGGGCGGACAAAGTGAATTATCCGTTATAGACGAAGCTAAAAAGGCTTTTGAGCATGTTCAACAAATGGAACAAGAGATTCAAAAGCTTGAAGAGTATATCGCAACTGAACAGAACACTCATACTGATGAGTACATGGATAAGTTGAGTAGGTTCTCTGAGCTTCATGAAAAATTCGCCATGCTTGGCGGAAATGAAATGGAAATGCTTTCGTCTCGTGTGTTAAAAGGACTTGGTTTTAATGAAGAAGACTTAAATCGTCCGCTTGCTGAGTTTAGTGGGGGTTGGAAAATGCGTGTTGAATTAGCGAAATTGCTTCTTCAACAACCTGATGTACTTCTTCTTGATGAGCCTACCAACCACTTAGATATTGAGTCAATTCAATGGCTTGAAGGTTATTTGTCGACATATTCTGGTGCGATTATGCTGGTAAGTCACGATAAGTTATTCCTTGATACCATTACCAACCGTACACTTGAAATTTCTAATGGAAAGATTGAGGATTATCGCGTAAACTATTCAAAGTATCTGGTTTTAAGACAAGAACGTCGTGATAATCTAGTTTCTGCGGCAAAAAACCAGGAAAAAGAAATTGAGCAATTAGAGAAAAACATTAACCGATTTAGAGCAAAGGCTTCAAAAGCTAGTTTCGCACAGTCGTTAATGAAGAAATTGGATAAAATTGACCGAATAGAGGTTGATAATGAAGATATTCACGCATTTAACTTCAAGTTTAACGTCGGCCGCCCATCTGGAAAAGTCGTTGTAAACGGAGAGGGAATCACCAAGTCTTTTGACGACAACCAAGTGATTAAACCCTTGGATTTCTACGTTAATCGTGGAGAAAAAATCGCTTTCGTTGGAAAGAATGGTATGGGTAAAACCACACTGGCTTCCATGATTGGTGGGAAATTAGAGCCAACATCTGGTGGAATTGAAATCGGTCATTTTGTAAGTACTGGATTCTTTGGACAAGAACAAGCAAAGCTTCTTGATCCGAAAAAAACAGTGCTGGAGGTCCTTGATGACGAAGCCCGCGGTGAGATTAGAACGAAACTTAGGGATATCCTTGGTTCGTTTTTGTTTTCAGGTGAGGATGCCGAGAAAAAGGTAAATGTCCTTTCAGGGGGTGAAAAATCACGTCTAGCATTGGCCAAGCTTTTATTGGAGCCACATAATTTCCTAATTCTCGATGAACCTACCAATCACCTCGATTTAGCATCTAAAGCTATTTTAAAGGATGCATTATTGAATTATGAAGGAACCATGGTGATAGTAAGTCACGATAGGGATTTTCTTCAAGGATTAACCGATAAAGTATTTGAATTCACTCCAACAGGGGTAAAGGAATATTTGGGAGATATTGATTTCTTCTTAGACCGTAAAAAAGTCGAGAATTTCAGAGAATTAGAAAGAACCAAAGTGAATAAAGCTGCGCCAACTCAATCGGCTCCAGCTCAAAAAAAAGTAAAAAAAGAAAAGCCTAAATTATCATACCAGGAGCAAAAACTACGTCAGTCTGAGTTAAGCAAGGTTGAACGCACTATTTCTAATGCCGAAAAAGATGTCGAAAAATTTACACTAGAAATAGGAGAGTTGGAGACAAAAATGATGGATTCTAATGCAGTAAAAAATGATCCAGATCTTTTTGGAAGACACAGTAATCTTAAAGTTAAGTTAGAAAAAGCCGAAGCGGCTTGGGAAGTAGGCGTTGAGAAACTAGAAGAAATGAAAAAGGAGGATTAAAATCCTCCTTTTTTTTGATTTGTTATTTGAGTTATGGGGTGTCGCAAATGATTCCTCCGTTTTTACTAGAAGCTCTAATGATTTTGAAATCACCAAAGGTCATTCCAGAATATAATGGAATCGAGAAACTTGTGTGCATTGAACCAGCGGCCTGTCCATCGATTTTGAAAAATATATTTATCCCAATAGTTCCACCTCTTTCAAGTCCAGCTAGTCTTATCATTGTCCGGTAACTTGCGTTGTTCACTTGTTTAAGTAATACACTTGTTTTTGAATACACCGAAATTGTTGAAGAGGAAACTTCACCAAGGTATTCTATGGTAATACTTTTTACTTTACCGACCCAATCAGCATAAACTCTATTACCCTCACTGTCATAGGCTTCAACATAATTATTCTATTCATAATTGTTTATAATAATGTCCATTGAATCAAAAGAACCATCGTAATTTTCGCAATTTACTAAGTCGTTTGGAATTTGAGGTTGAGGATCGGTTACTTCTATTGGGTCTAGAAAATTACAAGCTGAAAAGCTTGCTACTAAAGTAATAAGACTTAATTTTTTAATTGTATTGATGTTAGGGTAATCGATTGATTTTTAATGATTTTTTTTTTAAAACCAAATGGTTTAGGTAATTAAAAAATGTTAATTACCTAAACTAATACAATAACCTTGCCAAAATCACAAAATATCCCTGCAAGTCAACAAGTAGACTCTTTTTAAACAGAAAGAAATTTATTTACGGCAGGATTGGTTTTATTTAATTAATTTTTTGAGAATAGCTTTAAAAGTCAATATGTCTGTCTTTTTTCTCAGGATATATATCCTTTATGGTCACCATGATTCCTGTTTCTTCAACTCCACCAAAATCTGGGTTTTGAGCTGTTCCAAAACATTTCATAGTTGGAGAAAGGTTCATATAGCTATTGAAAAGAGGAGGGACGTTTTCGTTTCTCTCTCGACTATATTTTTGCAAAACCCTATAACCTTCTTTAAATGGTAAGGGTTTAATCTCATCCATAAAATCCTTTAAATTGTTTTTAGTTGCTAGTGGATGAATTGGGGTGACTAGTTTTTCTGAATCATGGAAGTGGAAGTCCATGAATTGTAAAACCGCATCACGTGCCTCTGAATGGAAATCAGAATACATTGTGATTTTCCCGAAGAAGTATTTTATATGCGGGTAGGTTACGATAATTGCACCTAGTCCATCCCAAATGTTGTCCAATGCAAAAAGCCCTTTTCTTGGGTTTACAGAGGGTTGAAATTCTGGATGAACCCAACTACGGCCTAATTCTATAGTATGAGGAAGATAGTCTTCTACAAATTGATCTGAAAACTTGAAGTAATGCGCAGTTGATAAAGGAATTTTTCCTTTATCATCTCGTTTAACTTTTCCGCAATCAATAAAGCGGTAACCGCCAATAATCTCTTGGTATTCAGGAGAGAAAACGATCAATTGTTCGTAGGAGCCCTTAGTGGTGTCGTATTCGTCCAAGTCTAAAGGTAATCCTGTTCCACCCCCAGAACGTGCAAAAGCAAGCTCCCTCAGCCGTCCAATCTCTCGAAGCGTATTTGGCGCATTTTCATTATTGATTAAATAAATCTCATTGCTTCCCTTATTCGTGTTACGAATAAAGGTGTCCACGTTTAGCTCCAATTTTAAAAGCTCACGGCTTATAGGAGGGATGATATAGCTTAAATCTTTTTCAGACATAATTTTGGGCCTAATTTGTAGTGGTTTTAAATGAATACACTTTTTCCTTTACCCATTGGGCCCAGGCGCGGTCATTCTTTGTTTTGTCGAAATGTGATGCGGGAATTACTTCCCCAAAATGAATTTTAATCTTTTTATTCTGCTGCTGAAATAATTCATCGGCCAAATAAAGCATTTCTAGGTTCATTTTCAGGCCTAGGGATCTCCTTAAGTTAGCTAAACGGTAAAAGAAAGACGATAATTCTCCGTCCAAAAAAACGGGGACAACAGGTTTATTATTCTTTTTTGATTGGCTAACAAAGGTTTTTTTCCATTCTAAATCTTTTACTTCCCCTTTAGTTTTTCGGCTTACAAGCCCAGCAGGGAAAATAAATATGGCATTGTCAGAAGTAAAAAGGTCATTTACCTCCTTCATAGACGACTTGGTATTGGCGCCATGTTTGTTGACTCCAACAAATAGGCCTTTTAAATTTTTAAGGTTTAATAAAAGGTCGTTTACAATGAACTTTATATCCCTTCTGTAGTTTTTTATTACCTCTACAAGTACCATAGCATCCATTCCACCAAGGGGATGGTTCACCACGAATATTGTTCCGCCAGAATTAGGTATGTTTTGGGTTCCTGTAATTTCTAGTTCAAGATTGAATCTTTTTACAATATCAGCACAAAACTCATAACCGTCGTTACCCTTATTTTCTTTTAATATTTGATTGACTTCAAACTGATGAAGAATTCTTTTCAAATATCGGATAATAATGCCTGGCATCCATTTAAGGAGGGTAGGGTTCTTACTTCCAATTAAATTTTCGACATCAATAAACTTGTCTTCCATAGATTTATTGTTATTCGTATTTGTTCAAATCTTTGGGAAAAGAACAATTAATGAATTGGTATAAAAATATCCTTTTAAAAGAGATTTTAAGGAATTAAGCAAAATTAAATAACTTTTGTAAACGATTTAATCTTCCTTAGGTTTCATTCTTTCCATTACGGTACCCATGTATTTTGCTCCCAAAATGGCAAATGGAATATAAAGTGTTAACCCAATAACCCAAAACCAAATAGGATGAGCTGGGAATTTTAATAAGTTCATCAAACTAAAAATGGTTAGAATTGCTGCAACTAATAAAGCTTGATTAATTCCTTTACCCAACATAATTCTATTGGCGGTTGCTCCAGCTACAAAAGCACCTGAAGCATAACACATAAGCACCATTAGCAAAACGCTAGGGTCAATCGTCTCTATGTATTGCGAAAAAACTTCAGGTTTTGTTAAGTCCAATCCTTCAGGTGGCGGATAAATTTGATGAGAAATAAGTTCGGCAAGATAAATTGTAATGGTTCCGGCAAAAAGTGCGAAAATTACAGCGATGATTTTTTTTTGCATGAATTACATTTTTTGTGGCCTAATTCAAACTAAGTTAATTGCTTAAACCATAGAAAAAAACTCTCAAATTTAGATTTTCCTTTAGACATTAAAGGTATACTTATTATTATTAGCCCGAAAATGGAGGCAAAAAAAAGACCAAATTTAATTGGTCTTTTTTGTAATAATTTTCGAGATATATTAATAGGCTCTTGAGTTTTTGCCTTCCATATAATTCATAAAAGCTCGGTTGGCAACACGATTACCTCCCGGGGTAGGGAAGTTCCCTGAAAAGTACCAATCTCCTTTGTTAAGTGGACAAGCCTTGTGAAGATTTTCTATTGTTTGATAAACAATGATAACTTCAGCCTTAACCTCAGGATCTTTTACAATTTTGGAAATACGGTCAGATATTTCTTGATCTGCGAAAGGCTCGTAAACCAATTTAACATGGTTTACGATATCCTCTACTGGTTTATTTTCATCTTCTTTACAAAGCGCGTAAGCCTTATCTAAAATATCTTCCTGGTTTCTTTCATGAAGTAATTGAACCGCAGCTTGGAAAGCCACGAAATCACCCATTTTACTCATGTCAATTCCATAACAGTCAGGGTAGCGGATTTGTGGAGCACTACTCACCACTACAATTTTCTTAGGCCCTAAACGGTCTAGAATTTTAAGAATACTTTGCTTTAAAGTAGTGCCTCGTACGATAGAATCGTCAATCACTACTAAACTATCTTCCCCTCTTTTCAATACTCCATAAGTAGTATCGTACACGTTTGCTACCATGTCCTTACGGTGGGTATCATCGGTGATGAAGGTTCTCATCTTAACGTCTTTAATCACCATTTTTTCTACCCTTGGACGGAAAGAAAGGATTTTATCAACGTTTTCAGGAGTTAACTTACCGTTTAGTTCCAATAACTTTTCGGCGCGGTATTTTTTTGTATGGTCATTTAAGCCTTCAACCATTCCATAAAAGCTGGTTTCAGCAGTGTTTGGAATGAAAGAAAAAACGGTGTTTGGAACGTCTCCATCTATTGCCTTTAAAATCTGAGGAACCATAAGGCTACCCAACATTTTGCGCTCTTTGTAGATTTCGGCATCGCTACCACGTGAGAAATAAATACGTTCAAAGGAACATGCTAGTCTTTCTCTTGGTTCTTTATATTGAACTGTTTTAATTTCACCGTTTTTCTTGATAATCAAGGCGCTTCCACCAGGGATTTCTTTGATTTCTTCGAAAGGAACGTTGAATGCAGTTTGAATAGGAGGACGTTCAGAGGTTACTACCAGGACTTCATCATCTTGGTAGTAGTAGGCAGGTCTAATGGACGAAGGGTCACGTAAAACAAACGCATCTCCATGGCCGATTAATCCAGCCATCACAAATCCACCGTCAACACCTTTCATTGAGCGCTTAAGCACGTTCTCAACGTTTAGGTTATCTTGAATAAGACTTGTGATTTCAATATTTGATTTTCCTTCAGCTTTGTGTTTAGCCACCATTTCGTCGTTTTCCTCGTCAAGGAAATGCCCGATTTTCTCAAGCATTGTTACCGTATCGGCGTTTTCCTTAGGGTGCTGACCAAGTGCTATAAGCTGACGGAAAAGTTCGTCGTTGTTGGTTACATTGAAGTTTCCTGCCAGCACTAAGTTTCTTGTCATCCAGTTGTTCTGGCGAAGAAAAGGGTGGCAGCTTTCAATACTGTTTTTTCCGTGGGTTCCGTAACGAAGGTGCCCTAAAAGCAACTCGCCTGTAAATCCAACGTTTTCTTTTAACCACTGAGGGTCCTTCATTAAATCAGGACGTTTGCGGTTAATTTTCTCGAATTTCTTGTGAATCTTACCGAAAATTGCGTGAATTGGCTGTTGACCATTGTCCCGGTAACGGCTAATGTAACGTTGCCCTGGAGGCATGTCCAATTTAATGGTTGCCACACCAGCACCGTCTTGGCCACGGTTGTGCTGTTTTTCCATCAAGAGGTACAGCTTGTTCAATCCGTAAAGGGGAGTGCCGTACTTTTCAATGTAGTAATCAAGTGGTTTGAGGAGCCTAATTAAGGCTATCCCACATTCGTGCTTGATAGTGTCGCTCATTCTGTCTTTTGAGAGGTTAAAATGGAGAAAGGACAAAGTTAAGCAATAGCTCGCCTTAAGCGTCTAAACTTTTGCTAAAATCTTTATTATTTCTTTTAATTCTATTTGATGAAAACCTTTTTTGAAAATAAGTTTTGGTTTTCATCAGTAATCTGAATAACGTAAACCCCTGATTGTAGGTTGCTGAGGTCTATATTTCCAGTTAAATCCACTTGATTGTTGAAAACCAGTCTGCCTTGAGTATTTAAAACAATGCAGTTTGTTACTTTCCTTTCGTCGTCAAATTTCACGGTAACCATTCCATCGATGGGGTTGGGATATACCTGCAAAGTTTGGGCTTGCGCCGATGCCACAGAAGTAGGATTGTTTTTTCTTCCGCCTAGAGCGGCACGAATATTAGCCTCTAAATTAGCTTCGGCATATTCAGGAATTAGGAAATCGGGTGGCCAGAAACCATAATCGGGCTCACCAACCTCAGGGACAAATGAAAGTATCTTGTTTTTAGAGGAGTCATCACCATACATCCAGTCGTTAATGTCACCATTGGTGAAATAAAGCACACGCGATCCTTGTCCGGGTTCGTAGCCATTAAACTCCACAATGTGCGCGGCTAATTCTTGGTATTCCACACTGTCAACACAAGCATCTTGGGTATAACCCCAAGGGTAAAGCAATAGATTCCCATAACTATGGTAGTTCATTGCGATTTTGAAATTTTTAGAAATTGTAAAGTCACGAATAGCCTGAGTTTCTGGTTCAGAAAATGGCTCAACACCACGATAAACATTGCTAAAAGTATCTCCAGAGGAGCCCTCATCATCTAAACCCCAATTGTAACCGAAGTTTCTATTTAAATCTACTCCAAACTCTCCATCATCAAATTCCTTTCGGTTTTTACGCCACATTCCTCCGCCTTCTGGATTGGTAAATTGGTTGTAGGCATAGCCATCAGGATTAACAAGTGGGATAAAATATAATTCACTGGTGGTTAAAATCTCTTGAACCTCCTCCTCATCGGTGTTCTCAAATAAATACCAAAGGAAATAAACCATTTGAGTGACACTCATTGGTTCACGGGCGTGGGTAACGGCAGTATATAAAATTTGTTCACGGCCTTCTTGTTCAATGTTTGGCTTGTCAGAAACACGCATCGCGTAAATCGGCCGATTTTCAATGCTGTAGCCGATAGTGTCTTTAGCGCTTATATACTCAGGATAGCGAGCAATAAACGTGTCGAATAGTGCATGAATTTCCTCTGAAGTATAAAACCCGGCCATGGAGCCAAGTTCAAAACCTTCGGGAGCAAGATCCATGTTAGGTTTCCTTTTCGAGGAAATATTTTGTTGAGCGTAATAGGTTGTTAGGTCATTGATAAGCACCGACGAACCAGGAAGCACATCGAAAACAGCTTTAGTTTCTTCCTTTGAGAATTCCCCGACATAAAAACCGTTGTTCCTGTCAAGATGATCAAGAGGAACTCCTAGGCGGGCAATTTGCTTAAGCTGCGCCTCATTTCCAGAAAACTGAACACGGGAGTATGGTCCGGTTTGGGCTGTTGCCGATAGGGTTAAGGAAATTAAGGCAAGAATGATGAGTTGTTTCATTTAATAGATTTTGAGGATCCAAGATAGGGAGTTTTTTTAGATATGAGTTATGAGGTAGGAGTTATGAGTGTGCTGTTGATGCTGCCTGAAATAGGTTGACCGTTTGGGTTGATACTTGATTTTAAGGAAGTGAAGCAGTGCAAGAGTGCAGGAGTAAATGAGGGATTTCTCAAGCATTCAAACCCTGTTATGATGAGTTATGAGCCTTTGAAAAGCGTTCAATCCCGGAAGAATTCAAGCGGGGTGAATTAGGAAGTTGGAGTTCAGAGTTTAGAAGTTCTGGTGTTTAGCACAGTTCTTCTTATAGAAAAGGGTATTTGAAGAGAGTGGTTGGCGCTGATTTTGAGAGTTTTAAAATTTGAAATTCAACCGACTTAATCTTTCTGATTTCTTGGTTGCAGAAGGATATTAGAAGGCAATTTGCTTTAGACTTTACCCAACGATTCAAGTAACCAAAACAAATTTAGGCAATAATAGAAGTGTTGGGTTAGATATTAAGAATGAGATTGGGTTTTAGGTAAAAAACCGCATCTTATTTAGTACCCTTTGAATGGGGTTTATTGGTGAATAACTTGAGTATTATGAGTGGTTTAATTTACTTTTAAAGCTTTTGAGATATATGTCGCCGGTATAGCAAAACCAATGCTTTCAACTCCCAAACCAAATACTTTTGCATTAACTATTCCAATTAATTCTGCATTCTTTGAAATAAGTGCACCACCACTATTTCCCCGGTTTATCCCTACATCGGTTTGAATATATTCGTATTCATCAATTTTTCTTTTCGCTGAAATAATTCCCTTTGATATTGTTTGTCCTAACTCAAGACCAGCTGGAGTTCCAATCGCAAAAACATCTTCGCCTAAAGAAAAATTAGATTGAAGTGGAAGATTAAAATGCTTAAGCCCTTTAGACTCTACTTTTATTAATGCTAAATCATAAAATGGATTAAATCTAATTAATGTGGCTTTGAGGGTGTCACCATTTAAAAAAAGAACAGAAATATCATTGGGATTGTCAACAGTAACATGGTGGTTGGTAATAATGTAACCGTCTGCTGAAACAACAATACCACTGCCGTGTCCATTTTTTGTTTTTAGGGTTACCGTAGCATTAGATGCCTCTTCAATATTGTTTACCGTGTTGTTATTTTGAAAAATAATGTTTTCCCATGAGTTTAATTCAATTGCGATTTGTTCATTATCAATTTTCAATACTTTTTTGAGTGATTCTGAATTGAGAAATTCAATCACATTATTTTCTAAAGCATCGACAATCTGATTCATAAGTTGATTTCTGTCCTTTGTGCTACTAACATTAAGTTCCCAACTTGATTTGGAACTAAGCGTCATAGAATCAAGTAGTTGGTTAGAATACTTACTAAAAATACTAATTGTCGCTGTTAAATCTACATAAGATAAGTTTTGAACGAATATGCGTTCAATACTTGTAATTTTACATCTAATTTTATTAGTATTTAATTCTTGTGGCACTAGACTTTCAGTAGTATCAACGTAGCCATATTTACCAAGAATTTTATTTAATTGTAACGGGAAAACATTACTATTATTAGATATATCATTAGTAAAACTAGACGAATATAATAAATGGTCTTTGACATAATCTTTATACTTCTCATAATAAAGATTTCGATATTTTCCTTTTATGATATCTAGGCTTACATCTTGCACAAAAAGGTACTTTACATCCGTTATCTTTTCAGGAAGTTTATATAATTTTGGCAAGTCATAATGTTTATCATATACTCTCCATCCACTACCCATAAGCCCACACCATCCTAGAGTGCCTATGAAAAATGTTGGGGCAAAAGGTGTTTCTTCTTCAAAATCGGTACTAGCAAGAATAATTACCGCTAGAGAGGGCACTATAACATCTAGGATCTTTGGTGTATTGTACTTACGTTCTGTTACTGGATAAGTGCTAGATTTAAATCCGTTTTTTTCTTGCTTGATTAAATATCCATTACTTCTACCAAATAAAACATAAGGCGTTGTTCCTGTTCCTATATATTCAAAATCATTTCCGAAAGTTTTTATATAAAGTTTAGTTGATTCATCATGAGGCTGAAATTCAGAATTTATTTTTAGACTATGCAACGTGCCACAAGAGTTAAATAAGAGGGCTAAAATAAAGGAGAAGGTAAAAATGGGGTGATTTTTCATATACATAATTTGGATGGTTATAAAAATCTCACATAATAACCTAATCCAAATATTCCAGCAGAACCACCATCTTTATAGGGTAAAGTTTCAAACCCAATTAATATAGTAAATCCTTGATCTATAGACTTGCCAAATCCCATACCACCTTCCCAATAGACTTTGAATCCAGTATTTCGCATGTATTCTTCAGCCGTGATGCGTTGCTCAGCGGGTCGGTTACTTTGATCTAACTTTCTATTTACATAGAAATTCACATCTGCATTAAAAGTCATGAATTTAGAGAATTGAATTTTTTTTGGTTTTTTTCCACCTAAAACAATAGCACTTAAGTAACGGCCTCTTGTCAATGCACCTCCTAGAGAAATCTCAACCGCAGAAAGGCCCTCTTTGAAAAAAAGAGGAGATTGTCCAAAGTTCATATATGTTATTGACGCATGCGGTCCAAAGTAGGTGCGACGGATTTGATCAACAGTTACAATTTTTTGTTCCATTGTATTGTAATCAATCATACTGGCTCTAAGTGTTAGAGGAGCCGATTTGGTTTTGGCTTGGCTCCCTAAAAAATAAATCCCTTCTAGACCAATACCTCCAAATCCACCGGTCATTGTAAACATTCCTATGTTCGGATTAAAGTATTGTAACCCTAACTGATCTGAAGCAAGACGTAACCTACCGTTAATGGAAGCTTGAAAACTTGGCCTATCTTCTGTGTTTAGACCTGTTACTTCATACTCAATTACTGTGCTATCTTTAAAATATGCAACTTGGGTTTGAGCGTTTCCTTCCGAAATCAAAAATGACAGATATAAAATTGAGCTTAAGAATGTCAGCTTTTTCATAATCCAAAAGGTTTGTTTATAACTTAAATATATGTTTTTTCAAGAAAAAAAATGAATTTTGATTTAAAAAGTATTTTAAACCAATTCAGAATCAATTTTTTCTAGCAAGTCATAAGCCAAGAAGCAATTAAGCATTCAAGCTGGTTATGATGAGTTATGAGTCTTTGAAAAGCGTTCAAGCCTAGCTTTTTTCGCCCTTTTTCAGCGATGGAAAAAGGGCAAAACATATTTAAAAACGTGCTGTCTTTGTGGCTCGAATGAATATAGAACCTAAAACCCATTCCACCTTTTACTGGAAAGACAACCAAAATTTTAAAATCAAGCCTAGATGATTTGTGTGACCTCACCACAGGTTTATTGTTTTTTTATCAACGGAAAAAGTACGGAACTATCTTTAAAAAAGAAGTCTCATCTGGTCTAGTTGAAATTTCCCTTCTCCAACCTCCTCACCGCCTTATCCCAACCACATTAATTTTATCAATGTAGAAGAAACATTACCTACCTAACTAGGGAAAATAATTGGACAAAGGTGTTTAAACCCTAATAAACCGTATCTTTGAGCGAAATTTTGAGCCGATTGCTTTTATTTGAAATTATTTAGAAACACCTCCTTGATTATCCGGCTGATGAAGGGATTATTCTAATGAGGCTAAAAAATCCTTAATAAAAAAACCGAAATAGAAGTTTGAGGTTTAATAATTGTGGATTAAATAATCACGAAATTGGAATAGAATTAAACAATGAATCTTTTGAATCAAATAACTAAGCGGTTAGGATTAATTAACCGTTATTACAAAATAACTAAGTTTTACCCGTTTTTAAAGGATACAGCCTTTAAAGCAGGTTTGGCTGTGGTTGCTTTTGTTGCGGTGTTGATTTTTTTAGAGTACTTCGTTTTAGATTTCAATTCTCTTCTAAACAACCTTGTCGAAACTTATTCGGCGCAAATCATAGTTTCTTTCTTCCTACTTTCTGAAACCGTTTTAGGAATAGTTCCTCCAGAAATTTTCATCGCATGGGCGTCTAAGTCTGGGTCACCGTGGTTTTTCTTGCTTGCACTCGCAACTGCTTCTTATGCAGGTGGTATAATTTCCTATTTAATCGGGAAGTTGCTTTACTTAATTCCTTCCGTCAGGAACCATATTGAAATCCGCATTTCAAAGCACATTAAAAATCTACGCAAGTGGGGGGCAATATTTGTGGTTTTGGGTGCAATATCACCTATTCCACATTCAATTGTAAGCCTAGCGTCGGGGTTAATCAAATACGATTTCAAACAATACCTCCTTTGGTCGTTGTTTAGGTATGCGCGATTTGCAATCTATGCCCTAATAATCTTTCAAGTATTTGAGTGAGTATAGCCGTTAATTTGGCTCTCGCCGAAGAGTATTCTAAACTAATTTAAGTTTGGATTGAGTATTTCATTCCCGTTTTTCATCCGATCTTCCGATTGTTGTTGTTGACCTTTTAATTGATGCAAAGTCTGCAACAATAAATTATATTCATACAGGGAAATTAGTACAGCGCCTTTCTTGGTCTTGCGTTTTAGAATCAGGGTTTCATTAAACTCTTCAACACGGTCTAAGTACTCGTTAAAATTGTCGTTAAAATCGGGAATGTTTGAAGAAATCATCCTACAATATAACAAGAAAACTGTATATAAAAAACACCCCAGCCGATTGCTCAACTGGGGTGGTTATTAATTGAAAATCAGCTTACTTGTAAATAGGCTTCATTCCTAGGTTTTCAAATACAAAGGCCCATTTATCGCCATTCTCTTCAATGATTTTTTCCGTCGGTTTCCCAGCACCGTGCCCAGCGTCAACTTCAACGCGGATTAACACTGGATTATCACCCTTGTGCTTGGCTTGAAGCGCTGAAATGAACTTAAAACTATGCGCTGGAACAACTCGATCATCATGATCTGCCGTTGTTACTAAGGTAGCAGGATAGCTTACTCCATCTAGAACATTATGTACCGGAGAATATTTGATTAAATTTTGGAAATGATTACTATCGGCACTTGAGCCATATTCTACTGCCCAGGCCCATCCAATGGTAAAGGTATGGTACTTAAGCATATCCATCACACCAACCCCTGGCAATGCGACGGCAAATAAATCGGGACGTTGTAACATACATGCCCCAACTAATAATCCGCCATTGGATCGTCCTTCAATTGCTAATTTCTTTGAGGAAGTGTATTTCTCTTTCACCAAATACTCACCAGCACTTATGAAGTCATCAAACACGTTTTGCTTCTTATCTAACATTCCAGCCTTATGCCAGTCTTCACCGTACTCACCACCACCACGAAGGTTGGCTTGAGCATAGATTCCGCCATTTTCAAGGAAGATTAATCGGCTTACGCTGAAACCAGGAGTTAGGCTAATATTGAATCCGCCGTAACCGTAAAGAAGAGTAGGGTTGTTTCCGTCCATTTTAAGCCCTTTCTTGTGGACAATGAACATTGGAATTTCAGTACCGTCTTTACTTTTATAGAAAACTTGCTTTGTCTCGTAATCATCGACGTTGAAGTCGATGTTTGACTTTCTAAACAAGGTAGACTCGCCACTCTCAATGTTGTAGCGGTAAATTGTACTTGGGTAAAGGAAGCTTGAGAAGGAGTAAAATACTTCTTTGTCGGCCATTTTCCCACCGAAACCACCAGCGGTTCCCAATGCAGGAAGAATAACTTCACTTTCTTGCGTTCCATCCATTTTGTGGATGTAAATCTTGCTTGAAGCATCCTTCATGTAATTTGCAAAGATCTTCCCGCCAGCTGTTGAAACTGAACGAAGAACTTCATCCTTTTGCGGAATGATTTCCTTCCAGTTCTTTGGCGCTGGATTTTTCGGGTCGATAAGCACTAGGCGGTAACGTGGAGCGTCTTTATCGGTTAGAACCAATAGTTTGCTTCCAATGTTATCAATCACGCTGTATTCGTTGTCGAAATCGCTCACGATAACGGTGAACTCTTTCTGTCCGGCTTTAAGGTTCTTTGCGCGGAAAGAGTTTCCGCTGGTTCCTTGTGAGCCAACTAAGTATACAAAGGATTGATCTTCGGTAGTTCCTGCGTAAAAATTCCTTTGCGGATTTTTATCGTCCTGAAATACTAATTTATCATCACTTTGAAGGGTTCCCAATTTATGGAAGTACACTTTATGGAATTCATTTTTTCCTGAAAGCTTATCGCCTTTTTTGGGAGCATCGTAGCGGCTGTAGTAGAATCCGTCTTTCGCCCAAGAGGCTCCAGAGAATTTCACCCAATTAAGCTCATCACTCATCTTGGTTTTTGTGGCAACTTCCATTACGTACATGTCTACCCAGTCTGAACCACCGGTCGATGTTCCGTACACCACGTATTTTCCGTCCAATGAAGGGCTGAAAGTGGATAATGCGACCGTTCCGTCGTCAGATAATTTATTAGGGTCTAAGAATACTTCTGGTTCCGCGTCAAGCGAAGTTTGAATGTATAGAACGCTCTGGTTTTGCAGTCCGTCGTTCAAAAAGAAGAAATAATTATCTCCCGCTTTGAAAGGCGCACCGTATTTTTCATAGTTGTAAAGCTTTTCAAAGCGATCCATGATGCTTTGGCGATAAGGAATTTGAGCTAGATAGTTATTGGTGACCTCATTTTGACGGGTCACCCAATCTTTTACATCTGCTGCCGTATCGATTTCCAGCCAACGGTAGGGGTCGGCAATTTTTGTTCCAAAATAATCATCGACATGGTCGACTTTCTTAGTCTCGGGATAGGTGATAGTCATTTGTTTTTTTTCCTCCGCACCGCAAGCAACAAGAAGTGTCGCTAGTGGGATGGTTAGCCAATTTAGTTTCATGTAGGTTTAAATTAGATTTAGAACCACAAGGTAATAATTAGCCGCGATTGTTTACAGCGCAATGCAGATTGTAACAAGAAATTGGGAGAGGGGCTAGTTTTTTAAAATCCTACCAGTAAACTGATGGTTATCCATAGTTACAACCTTAATCATGTATACACCATCGGGAACAGCGGGGAAATCAATCGGCCGATTATCATACTGGATTGTTTCTAAAATGGATTTTCCAGTGATATCAAAAATGGAAATTGTTGCTGGGAAGATTGAGATGTTTTGGAGGGTAAACGAGTTTATTATTGGGTTAGGGGAGATTTTAAGGTCGTCATTGGTATTGGTGGAAGTTGAGGAATAAACACGAGAATAATCAGTATTGAATATAGTCACCTCTGCCGCTCGACATGTATCTAGGATATAATTATAATAGTGTGCGGGCAAAATTTGAAATACTGGATCGGTGATGCACACATTGTATAAAAAAGCATCTTTTTCAATATCCGTTGTTTGAAATGTACCATAATACAAATCGAAAAGATTTGGGTAAAGTTTGAAATGAAATGGTTGAGTTAAGGGTGCATGCCTAAAACCATTAAAAGCAAAATCGCCACTATAATCGTTTTTAATTGGGTTGAAATAAGTGCTTATTCCTACGGATTCGGAATACAAGGAATCGTTAATCAATTTAAATTGATAATAAGCTAGGGAATCTTTAAAGTTAACCGTCCTTGTTACGGTATCTGATCCAACTATATTTTTAGCTATTAATGAAATTGTATATGTGTCCTTGGACGGAAAAGTTTTTTTAGGGTTAATAAAATGGCTAGTATCATTGTCGGAGAACAACCAAGTATACTCATAGGGAAGTTGGGTGGAGCTATTGTAAAATGTAGCATTTAAATCATCATCGATAAGGAATTTGAAACGAGCTACTGGTGGCTCACTTGGAGTGCCTCCGCCTTCAATCCCATTAATATACACAAAATCTTGAATGCAATTTTTCAGGGTGTCACAGTATTCCACCACAAATTTGTCATAATTATTTTCGCTTGTTTTTGTAACAACGATTAAGCTATCGTTGATTAGTTCCACTTGGTTAGCGGGATAGTTGATCCCTTTTATAATTAGGGGGACAATTTTATTGAATTTAAACTCCTTGTAATTACCATTTTCATTTTTATAATCATATCCATAGTAAAAAAAAGGATCATTAAACTTGATGTCGCTTAATCGTAAGAAATCTTTTTTCCTATACCTGATGTCCAAAAATTGAATTTCAGGAACTCCAACTGGGTAAGAGGTAATTAAAAACATGGCCGTGTCCCTTAGGTTGGACCGGTTTTCAATAATATATGGGATTTCATATTTTTTCGTAAACAATTTAAATTTATTGTCATAGGGGTAATAATTCGGACCATGGGAGGTGTTTATATTTATTGTAATTTCCTTGTCACTAAAATCTACCTCAATTTCTTTTGGATTGGGATTTATGATTTCTACGATTTTTATTTGCTCAGGATATTGGTTTGAGTCATTTTCAATTAAATTAAAAATTCGAGGTTTAAAGTCTTTAACAAAGAAAGAATCATTGGCTGCAATGGGAGCTTTACCCTCAATCTCGTGGTTATTAATTATCATACCGGTGTCGCAATAAGCACCCCCACAAACTTGATAAAGAAAAGTGTCATTATCTGTAAATTTATTTACCGTAGTAAACAATCCTTCTGGAGTGAGATTTGCCTCGACATCTGGTTTTGAGGTTATTAGCTCAAAGTTCAAATTACGATTCTCCGGATCATAATCGTTAAGTGAAATATCAATCTCCAATGAATCAATGTCCTTTGTGAAAACCTCATCAATTAAGGCTAGTGGTCTTTTGACTTCGGCAATATCTATTGGAGAAAGAATTCTTGCAAACCCCTCATAATTTAAACTGTTGATAGTTAATCGGCCCTTCCAGTCTGTGCTTCCCAAATAAATATAACCATTAAAAATTTCAGCCGATCCCAAATAGTTAATGTCATAGCGCGGGTCGCTTGCCCATACGGAGTCGGCATAACTTTTAATAACATAGTAATTATTAATATAATAATTATCGCGACTTGGGATACTAATACTATAAAAATTATTTTCGTTTGAAAAGAAAAAACCTCCAAAGGAACCAATTGTATTTATTGGAGGAGCAGCGTTAACTTCAGGGTTAAAATGTAAATTATTATTGGGTTGTTTAACTTCTGCTGATGGGTGAAACGCTTTTGGGTTTCCATCCTCAGGATAAAATATTCCACAAACAAATAATTTTCCTTGAAAATAATTTAGTTTATAGGGGTAAAAAAATGATTTACTTTGGACTGTGCTGTCAATTAAGGATATTTTACCTTGGTTATAAATTGCACCTCTACCTGCCGAAATATTATTTAATTGGATAAAATCCCCAACCAAATAGAGTTTATTTCCTATTGAATATATATCCTTTATGAAGGTATCAGTGGTAATAAAGGGTTCCCAAATTCCATGTATATATTTTGAAACTGAAAAATTTGAGTCCGTTGGGAATCTAGGAGTTATTGCGATTAGTTCATTACGGTAAGAGTGGATTTTTGAAATGCCAAAAGAATTTGAAGGGTATTGCGAGTGAATATTCCAATCTAGCCCATCGTAGGTTATTATTTTCCAATTACCTGATAACTTTCCTTCTCGTTTAACAATAAATAAGGTATCATTCCAAACAGATAAAGAACTCACTTTTCCTTTAACGCCCAAATGGTTGAATATTTCATCAAGAGATATATATTCTGTTCCATTAAAAGCTCCTATCGAATAAGAGGCTTTTGTGCCAATGGAATCAAACCGACCAGCAAAAAACAATAAATCGTTATAAACCTCCTGGTGGAGGACGGATCCATTGATCCCCCCATTAACATTTTCAGGAACTTGTGCGGAAATTGGATTTCCAATAAAAAAGAATAGAATTGCAACGGATAGAATTGAGAAGAGCTTTTTCATGGTAGGGGTTAGTTAGGTACATAAATATAAAAAAACGAATCGCTATCCCCAAATAATCAATCTAAAACGCATTAAATCAAGTGCTTAATGTTTAAATCACCCCCAAATTATCAACAGTAATCCATCCCTTTTTTCCATCGGGTAATTTAATGTGCTTCCAGGTCCCCACTTGATAGGTTAATTGGTAATTGTTTAGAAAATGGCTAGAGCAGTGTGATGTTTTAGGTGAGTTTAAAACAATTATAACTCCATTCCTTTATATATAAGCATATAACAATAGAGCAAATGAAAACGTACAATTTTGAAACCCTATCCCAAGCAACGACACATTTTCATCAGGCGGGCTATAAAGAAAATTTTAAAGCAATCAAGGGTAAATTGGTAGCATTAGGCACCGGTAAGGGTTACGCACCGCATGAGGTGGTTTTTACAGATACTGTTAGGTTTGAGGGAATGTCTGACCCTGCCGATAGCACGCAGCTTTATTGTGTGAGATGCAATGACAATACATTAGGAACGTTGGTTATGGCCTATGGTGCTGAGGAAAATCAAGATGCAGAGGTGCTTAAGGCAATTACAGTTGAGAAGAGTTAATAGAGATTTTCTAATTTTAAATTACCCCCAAATTATCAACCGTTATCCATCCCTTTTTTCCATCGGCCAATCTAATTTGCTTCCAAGTCCCAACCTGATCGGTTAATTGAATTTTTAGCCCTTCATGTATCACGAAAAGGTCTGTACTTCCTTCGTCGGGAGCCGATTTCACATAAACGTTGGTGCTAAGGATTACACCGAAATTATCTTGTCGTTCAAAATCTAAACGTTTTAGTCCCGCCCAAAGGGATATTCCGAAAATCACAATTGAAGCAACCATGAATCCTTTGGCAAAGCCCAAAGGTAGGAGTGATGTCCACTTTCTTAATCCTAAGAAAAGAAGGGTTAAGGCAAAAGAAAAAATTATGACGTTTCCCCAGGTTGAAGATTTGAAATACTGATAAAATGCTTTCAACCATGAGCCGATTAACAATTGTGGCATTGGCGTGATCTGATCTACAATTTCCAGTTGCGCTCGCCTTAGGTTAAAGTTTAAATCTTCGTTTTCTCCTTCA
>JBLIKP010000024.1:0-27097 GCA_047635375.1 Sphingobacteriales bacterium
TATTTCAAAGGCTTTTTCTCTCGCCGATTCTGGAATTAAATACTTTCTAAACGATGGGTTATAAAACCTGATATCATCGAAAGTCAAATCAGTCACGGAAGCTAACTGATCAAACGTCATAGGGCGGTTTACAAGCACCGTATCAGTATCGAAATCAAAATCCAATGGTAATGGATATATGTTGTGTAAGCCTGAGAAATTCATGGCGTATGTTGCTGCTACAAATGCAGGAACATATCCTCTAGTTTCTCTTGGAAGATATCGCATAATCTCCCAAAAATTTCTTTTCCCGCCAGATCTTCTAATTGCCTTATTAACATTTCCTGGCCCGCAGTTATAAGCAGCAATTACCAATAACCAGTCTCCGTACTTAGCGTACATATTATTAAAATATTGAGAAGCTGCCAATGTTGCTTTTTCAGGATTACGACGATCGTCAGTGTAAGTATCTATTTTTAATTTATACTGCAATCCTGTGTAATACATAAACTGCCACATACCGGTTGCTCCCATTCTTGAAACAGCGATTGGATTCAAGGCAGACTCAACAATAGACAAATACCTCATCTCAAGGGGGATTCCTTGTTCTGTAAAAATGCTATCAACCATCGGGAAATAATATTCCTGTAAGGACAACATTTTCCCAACTTGTTCACGACGTTTTTTGGTGTAAACAGCGATATAACTTTTTACGTAACGGTTGAAATCTAAAGGGATATCTTTTTGAATTAACTTTAACCTGGCCTCATAAATACTATCTGGATAGTCAATATTTGAAAGTGCCGAATCATACTCAGGAAGCTCGAAATCAAAGCCAACGGTATCAACACCCATTTCCATTGCCAAAGAATCTATTTCTTCAAAAAGGGAGTCTATATCCAAAGAGTCTTGGGTGATCACTGGGATTTTTTTCTTAGTAGTGTCATTATTGGCTAATGCCAAGGATTGAACAATAAAAAGAGAGACAATTAGAAGAAAAGTTATTCTCATAAGGAAGTTTACGGATGTAGTTACTAGGTTATACGTTAAAAAAAGAATTTTGGTATGAGGCCGCTTAATCTGCGTGGTTTTCCATCATATAATCTGCAGCAGCAAGTAATTCTTTTTCCTCAAATTTATTTGCAATCAATTGAATCCCGAAAGGCAATCCAGAAGAATGCTTGCCAAGAGGCATTGAAATAGCTGGAGTCCCAGCCAACGAGGCCTGAACCGTGAAAATATCAGCTAGATACATAACAATTGGGTCATCAATTTTCTCTCCTATCCCGAAAGCCGTGGTTGGCGAAGTGGGCAACAGGATATAATCATGGTCCTTCAAAATATTAACGGTGGTATCGCGTATCATTCGACGCACCTTTTGTGCTTTTGCGTAGTAAGCATCATAATATCCTGCGCTTAAAACAAAGGTTCCAAGCATAATCCTACGCTTAACCTCAGTTCCAAAACCCTCGGAACGGGATTTAGAATATGTGGTAAAAAGATCTGTTGCGTTTTCGCTTCTGTAACCGTAATGAACACCGTCATACCTAGACAAGTTAGATGATGCTTCCGCCATCGTTAGGACGTAATAGGTTGGAACGATGTATTCCAAAAGCGGAAACTTTGCTTCTTCCACAGTATGCCCGTCAGCTTTAAGCTTCTCAATTAAGCTAAGCATTTTAGCCTTTATTTCTGGGTCCAAACCCTCGCTGTGAAGAGTTTCAGGAAGGTAGGCGAAGCTCTTTTTTCCTTCAAAACTTAGATTCTCAGAATAGGCAGGCACTTCATTTTGAGAAACAGTTGCGTCAAAATCATCTTTCCCAGCAATGGTTTCCATGATAAGTGCAATATCCTGTGCATTGTTTCCAATGGGCCCTACCTGGTCAAATGATGAAGCGTAGGCAACTATCCCATGTCGGCTAACACGACTGTATGTTGGCTTTAATCCAAGAACGCCACAAAAGGCTGCAGGCTGTCGAACAGAACCACCAGTGTCTGTACCTAAAGATGCAAGACATAATCCAGCTTGAACTGCCACGGCAGACCCTCCAGAAGAACCACCAGACACTTTGGAAGTATCGGCGTGATTAAGCACTGGACCAAAATGTGAAGTTTCATTTGAAGCTCCCATTGCAAATTCATCACAATTCAAACGGCCAAGGATAATTGCATCTTCGGCAAGAAGCCTTTCCACAACCGTTGAGTTGAAAATAGCCTCAAAACCTGTTAATATTTTTGAAGAAGCAGCAACTTTGTGCCCCTTGTAGGAAATTAAATCTTTTATCCCAATAACCATTCCGGCTAGCTTTCCAGCTATGCCATTTTTTATTTTCTCATCAATCTCTATGGCTTGCTTTTTGGCAGAATCAGTAAAAACCTCAACAAAGGCGTTAAGGTGGTTTAAACTTTCAATCCGCTCTAGGTAATGATCAACGAGGTCAACGCACGAAGTTTCCCCTTCCGCTAGAGCCTGTTTAATTTGCCGCAGTGATGAATACATAATGTTTTTTGGGTCTCCGCGAAAGCGGAATGAAAATTACTTTTTATCGTCGGACTTGGTTTCGTCCATACTTTTTTCGATATCCTTTTTTATATCATTTGAAGCATCCTTGAATTCACGGATACCTTTTCCTAGTCCACGTGCCAAATCTGGAATTTTTTTAGCACCAAATAGCAATAAAAAGATAAGTAGGATAAGCACAATTTCTTGCGTTCCTAGGCCCAAAATTAATAGTGATTGTTCAATCATGAGTGTTGATTTTTAACCCTGCAAAGTTACGAATAAAAATTGTGAAGAAATAGAAAAGATCTTATTGATAAAAGGCTAAAAACTACTTCTTTATTATCCAATCTGCTGGATTCATTTTCGCAGTCACTTTCCACAGTTGAAGATGGACCTCAGACTTGTTGCTTTTCTCGTTAAAGTAAACTTCGCCAAGCACCTGACCAACCACAACCAAATCACCAGTTTTCACAACAGCCTCGCTAAGTTTTGCATAAACACTTCGGTAGTCTCCGTGAGTTACAATAATCATTGTTTGATACTCCGGCATATTAGTCACCACTGTTACCACTCCCGTGGCGATTGCTTTTACCTTAGACCCTTTAGGCGTTCTAATGTCTATCCCATCACTTTTAATCGTAACGCCCCTCAAGACTGGGTGAGGATGAATCCCAAAATTCTGGGTGACTAAACCCTGGTCTACTGGCCATGAAAGTCTTCCTTTACCTGATTCAAATTTTGCTGTCAGCTCCGCCACAGCAGCAGCATTTGATGCATTTCCAGCTCCTTTGGCAGCAGCCAATCTACGAGATTCTTCAATTTCTTTGCGGATAATTTCCTCAATTTTTGCGCTAAGAGATCTTGCAGATCGCGCATTGTCTTTTACTTGTTGAAGCAATTGTTTTTCCTTTGCCTGAAGGACAGTCACGTAATTTGTTTGCTTTTCTTGCTCCTGACCTAACGCCACTTTTTCACGTTGTTGATCAAGTAATAGTCGGCTTTTTGTTTGCTTATCAAGTTCAAGTGCAGTGACTTCTTTATTTAATTCGTCCGCAGTTTCAAGTATGAATTGGGCCTGTTTTTTTCGGTAATCTGAGTATTGCTGAAGATACTTTAATCGCTTATAGGCTTGATTAAAATTTTCAGCAGAAAAGAGAAACATCAATTTATCGTAGGAATCACGGTTTCTGTCTGCAAACCTAATCATTGCTGCATACTCTTCCTTTAGCTCTTCTAACTCTTCTTGAAGTCCGTTTATTTTTTCGTTTTTCTTCTCAATCTCTCGGGTGAGAAGCCTGATTTCACGATTTATTGTGCGAATTAACTCCTCTCTACTTCCTATTCTACGATTGAGGGTTACCAGTTCATCTAAAGTGACCTTTTGCGTTTTTCTGGTTTGGTCCAACATTTTATTTGCCAGCTCCATTTCGCGGACAAGCTGCTCCTTCCTTCGCTCAAGCTCACTTCGAGTTTGGGCCGAGGCTACACTTAAAAACAAGACAAATAGAATACTTAAACTAATCCACTTTTTCATAGGAATCGGGAACGTTAAAAGGGAATTTTAATTCGGTTTCCTTTTCAATTCGGGTAAAGGTAAGATTAATTTCACTTTCTGACTTACCATCATTTCCTGTTGCAATTACATTAAACGGGACCATTGTTCCACCAATATTTTGAAAATCATCGAAGAGTAAGTTCAAAGTGCTCCCGCGCATTAAATCATTTAAAGCGGCGAGTTGTAATTTTTGATATTGCCCCACAACATGCATAAGGACTTCATAATCGCCTTTCGTTCCTCCAATATTGTAGCCTGTTGAGTCCGCTGAAAACGAGATCATCTTATCAATAAAGGTAGGGTCAAAATTACCCACAAAAATAGCCTCTAATTGAGAAAATGTCACCTCAGCTCCAATAAAGTTTTGAATGAAATCAAATGGCTTGTTATAATGCCTAGAATTGACCCTATCTAAAACTTGAATTGAGTCAGGGGTTATAACCGCTCGAACTGCTTCAAAAGCTCCAAAAGCAGTTACAGAAATCCATATTTTCTTTTCGTGCTCAGTCCGGATATTCATGGTTAGCGACAACCTTTTGCCTGCACCATTGAACTTAACTCGCGCTTTTTGGGATAAAAAATCATACTTAAGGTTGTTGGCCATTGTTTCTCCCACAACAATTGACGCCTTATTTTCAGCCTTAAAAGGAGAGTTAGAAATTCCTTTTCTGGAACGGCATGAGGTGGCAATAAGTGCGATAGAAATAAGCACTAAAAGTCCAATATTCTTAAAATTCATTTATTGTGATTTTTATTCTGTAAGCTTTTTCTCAGTAATTTTTTTGTCGAGCAAGGCGGAGTTCCCACCATTTTCCTTTGCTTTTTTCCAATTCACCAGGGATAACGATTGGTCACCAAGTTTATAAAGAACATCCCCATAATGTTCCAAAATTACCGAGCTTTTTCCGCCTCCGTTCCTTAAAGCTTTTTCAATCCAAATTCGAGCATTTTCATAGTCCCCCATTTGGTAAAGAATCCACCCATAGGTGTCTTCATAGGAGGCTTGGTTCGGCTCAAGTTTATTGGCTTGCGCCGAAAGTGCTTTGGCTTCTTCTAACTTCTCTTTTCTCAATGAAAGGTAGTAGCTATAATTATTTAAAATCACGGCATTATTTGGAATGGCCTTTAGGGCTTTTTCGTAGGCTTTATCACTTTTATCATGGTCTTTAAGGTTATGATGTGCCTCACCAAGTTGTGAATACAATTCGGCCGTAAGTCTTGGGTTTTCGGAGTCCATAGAAAGAGCCGAATTCAATGCAGAAACCGCTTTCTTACTTTTCCCAGTTTGATTATATCCTACGCCCATATAAAAATAAATAAGGGGTTGGTTTGGGAAGTATTCAGCTGCACTTTCGGTATGGTTTACCACGCTATCCCAATCATTTAATTCTGTATCGATAAAGATAAGTTCTTGCCAAATTTCAAATTTTGTAGCGTCGAATGAAATGCATTTAAGAAAGTAGTCCCGTGCCTCTCTTTTTTTTCCCATTTGATTTAGAAGATCGGCGGTAATGCTGTACGCCTTGGCTTCATTTGGATGAACATTCATCAATTTCTGAGTAAGAAATTGGGCGTCGTTTCTACTACTGGAGTCATTAAGCATCCCAAAATAGGAAAGCAAGATTCGGATTTTACTATCAATATCTACATCTGGACTACCAAAGGCAAGTGAGAGCTCTTTAAAGCTTTCGACATTGTTACCCTTTGTCATATAGTAATCTGCTAAAGCAAGATGTGCATAGGCATAGGTTGAATCCATTTTCAGCACTCTTTTATAAAGGACAAAAGCTTCCTCATCTTTGTTGTTGGCGCTATACATCTCTGCAAGCATAGCCACATATTTTGGGTCGATTGGATATGCTTCGGAAAGCACTTTTATTTCTCCCAAGGCACTTTCAAAATCTCCATTTCTAAGATGAAGCTTCTGCTTTTCAATGCTAACCTCCTCGCTTAAACCAATCCGCTTCTCGATTTGATTAAACACCTCAATGGACTGATCAATCTTCCCGGCATAAACCAACATTGTGGCATAACTGAAATAATTTTCCAGACTTTCAGGGAAAAGTTTAAGAATGTTCTTGTATACCTTTCCTGATGCTTCAAACTGCCCCAAGCGTTTAAACAGTTCAGCCTCCAGTTTCAAATACCAAATATTATCGGTCTTTAACTTTGCAGCTTCTTTCGCTAACTCAAGGGCTTCCTCAAGACGGTCATTTTCTATAGAAATCAATGCAAGTTCATAAAGAGATTCGTGATGTTTAGGATTGATTTTTAAAACATGCGTAAAATCACCGTTAGCTTTATCAAAATTACCTAGCGTTTTTTCTTTTAGCCCATTAAAAAAAAGCTTCTGAACCTTTACACTATCTACATAGGACTTGTCTCTAGCATTAAATTTGCTACCAAATTTCTGCGCGCTTACTGGCAACAGAAAGGTGAAGATAAAAAATACTAGAAGGGTTAATCTCATGCTTCTTGTGTGCAATAATCGCCTATGCTTAATTCTTTAGCTGCATCGCTATAGGACGCGAAATTCCCAATCATGGAATTCCTAATATTAGACGTTTTTATGGATGTATTTGTTTGAATAATAGCATTCTTAACAATTGAATCTTCAATACAGCTATTGGCTCCAATACTTACATGAGGTCCAACAACCGCATTTTTAATTACGGCATTTTCACCTATATAGCATGGCTCAATAATTACGGAATTTTCAATCTTCGCAGATTTTGAAACCAAAGTTTCCTTTTCCTTTATTAACTCCAAAATTCGCTGATTGGTGTATACAGTAGCGTTTTTGTTACCGCAATCCAACCATTCTTCAACTTCACCTGGAGCAAACTTGATCCCCTTTGCTTTCATGTTTTCCAAAGCATCGGTAAGTTGGAATTCACCTTTGTCGGTTATGTTATTGTCTAGAAGGTATTTTATTTCATCACGAAGCATATCACCATCCTTGAAGAAATAAATTCCAATGATTGCTAAGTCGCTCACAAACTCTTCTGGCTTTTCCACGAAATCTGTGATGTTGTTATCCTTGTCAATTTTTACTACTCCAAATGCACGAGGATCTTCAACTTTCTGAACCCAAATAGTCCCTCCTTTTGATGAATCTAACTTGAAGTCGGCTTTGAATAAAGTATCGGCGAAAGCCACAATAACCGGGCCGGTCAAAGCTTCCTTCGCGCAATAGATAGCATGAGCTGTGCCTAAAGCTTCGTCTTGGTGGCAGATAGTTCCTTTAGCCCCTAAAGATTCGGCCACAGCAATAAGACGGTCTTCAGCTTCTTTTCCAAAATCACCGATAATAAAGGCGATTTCGTCAATTTTATCTTCACAAACGGCAGCAATATCTTCAACCAAACGCTGAACAATAGGTTTTCCAGCAATAGGAATTAATGGTTTTGGAATTGTTAAAGTGTGAGGGCGCATGCGCTTTCCCATACCTGCCATTGGAACAATAATCTTCATTTTTTAATATTTTTTAGTTTGTGTCTTTATTATTTCACTCCTGTGTGACCGTAACCTCCAGCCCCGCGAGTGGTTTCATCTAATTCTTCCACTTCAATCCAAGAAATTTGCTCAAACTTGGCTAAAATCATTTGTGCAATTCTTTCGCCTGGCTCAATCGTGAAGGCCTTCTCACCATGGTTAATTAACAAAACCTTTATCTCCCCCCGATAATCAGCATCAATGGTGCCTGGGCTATTTAAAACCGTAATTCCGTGTTTGAATGCCAGTCCGCTTCTTGGTCTAATTTGCGCCTCGTAACCTTCTTCAAGAGCAATGTAAATTCCTGTTGGGATTAATTCTCTTCCTCCAGGCTTCAAAAAAATTGCCTCATGTAAATCGGCGCGCAAATCCATACCCGCCGACAAGTCAGTCGCATAATGCGGAAGCGGATTTTTTGACTTATTTATTACGTTAACCTTTGCCATTTTCCCTTAAATTGAAGCGTAAAATCGCACTAAATTAGGACTTTCTTCTTGGTTTCGAAAAAATAGGCCGTTGCAATAAAAATTAACACTCCAACTCCACCTGAGATCAAAGATCCAAGAAGGTTTTCACTAAATGCTGAATTCCTTAAATATTGGTGAAGGAAAAATATTACAAAGGCCAAAAGTGAATATAAACCAATCGCTTTAAGCGGATAAGGGATCGGGAAGTATTTCTTTCCCCATAAATAACTAACTGCAGCCATTAAGAAATAACAGCATAATGTTGCCCATGCAGATCCAACATAACCAAGCGTAGGAATCCAAATTACATTGAGCACCACGGTAACTGTTGCGCCAATTAACGCTAACACTAATGCCGCAGAAGTTCTCGAGGTAAGCTTATACCAAATCGATAAATTAAAAAACACCCCAAGAAGTAAATTCGCTAATAACAAAATAGGCACAACAACCAGCCCTTCATGATACGGCTCTGCGACAAAATGCTTTAAAATGTCAATAAATCCGTTTACTCCCACAAATATCAGCAGCCCAGTAATCACAAAATATCGCATCACCTTGGCGTAAGTTTGGGGAGCATTCTTCTCGGTAGATTGAGCGAAGAAAAACGGTTCAGCTCCCATCCTAAAAGCCTGCACAGCTAAAGTCATAAACATGCTCAACTTATAACAACCAGAGTAAACTCCTAGAAGCGCCAAGTTGGTAGTTGTGTCATAGGGAAGCATGTATTTTAATAAAATTCTGTCAAGAGTTTCATTGATTGTTCCCGCCAACCCAGCAAAAAGAAGGGGGACCGCGAAAATCATCATTCTTTTCCAAAGCTTTGAATCTACTGAAAATGAAAGTTGCTTCAATTGAGGAATTAGGATGATTAATGATACTGTACTTGCAATTAAATTGGCAAGAAAGACATAGCCAACACCAAAATTTGGGTTAAACCATGTAGAAATCCAACCTTGGGGCGAACGCTCCACAATCCAAGGGCAATAAAGAAGAAAAAATAGAACAAAACCTACGCTAACAAATATGCTGGAAAGTTTTGTAACGGCATACAAAGCGGCTTTTCCGTTCTGCCTTAACCTTGCGAGAGGAATAGAGATAAGCGAATCAAAACCAATTATTAAAGCGAAATAAATCACGTAAATCGACCGGTCAGGGTAACCTAAAAAATCGGCAATTTGATGTCGAAAAAGTACGGCTAATCCAGAAAGGAAAAATGTGGTTGTTAAAATGCTGAAAAACGCCGTGGAATAAACTTTCTGCTTGTCGTCCTCAGATTTCCAGAACTTGAAAAATGCGGTTTCGAAACCGTAGGTAAATAGGATTAATAAAAAAGTAGAATAGGCGTAAAACTCACTGTAAATTCCGTAATCGGAGCGGATAAATATTACGGTTAGTAGTGGTGTAAGCAGGAAATTAATCACGCGACCAACAATGCTACTCAATCCGTAAATGGCAGTCTGCCCGACTAATTTTTTATAAATGCTCACTTTATTTTTTAAGGTTTGGAGTGGTTAAACCACAGGATGTTCTCCTTTTTTTATGATGAAGTTAGTGAAATTTTTCAATTCCCCTTCTTCCACTTCAACGCGCTCCACAACCGCGTCTTCTGGGCCCTCATTGCACCAGTCGATAAACTCATCTATGCTAAATTTGTCCCCTTCGGCTTCGGCGTAAACGCTACCATCCTCACGATTTTCTACTGTGCCACGGATGCTCAAAATTTCGGCGACAGCCTGCGTGGTATCACGGAAATATACTCCCTGAACTTTCCCATAAACTTTAACCTTAATGAGCTTTAATATTTTTGCCATGGCATAAAGGTAAGAATTGATTAAAAGGACTTTAATAAACTGAAGAAAAATATTGCTTGCGCTGAAATTTAAAAAAAGATGATCTCTTTTATAAATTAGCCGAAAACCAATGTCATGAACGCTATAACTAAGCTTTTTAATATAGAATTACCCATTATTCAAGCCGGAATGGTATGGTGCAGTGGATGGAGATTAGCTTCGGCAGTGAGTAACGCGGGCGGATTAGGGATTATTGGGGCTGCTTCTATGTATCCAGAAGTACTTATCGAACATATTACGAAATGTAAAGCGGCCACTTCAAAGCCATATGCGGTGAACATCCCGCTTTTATATCCGCAAATTGAAGATCTTATTCAAATAATTATCGACCATAAAGTACCTATAGTTTTCACAAGTGCGGGATCCCCAAAAAAATATACCGGCCTACTTAAATCCCATGGAATAACGGTAGTTCATGTGGTTAGCAGCGCTCAATTTGCGTTAAAAAGTGAGTTAGCCGGGGTAGACGCAGTGGTAGCAGAAGGCTTTGAAGCCGGCGGCCACAACGGACGTGAAGAAACGACCACAATGTGCTTAATCCCTGAAGTGGTTGATGCCGTACAAATTCCAGTTATTGCCGCCGGAGGTATCGCCTCTGGGCGATCCATGGCCGCCGCATTCGCCTTAGGAGCGGAAGCCGTTCAGATAGGAAGCAGGTTTGTTGCATCCCATGAAGCTAGCGCTCATCAAAACTACAAAGACCATATCCTCAAAATGAAAGAGGGTGATACTGAGCTTTCATTAAAAGCACTTACTCCTGTGCGTTTAGTGAAAAACGGCTTCTATCAAAAGGTAAAAACAGCGCAAGAAAATTGTGCTACTACTGAAGAGTTGAAAGAAATTCTTGGGCGAGGAAAAGCCAAAAAGGGTATGTTTGAGGGAGATATTAAAGATGGAGAATTAGAGATTGGCCAAGTAGCCTCTACTATAAAAGAAATAATGCCTGCCGCTGAAATTGTACGTGAAATTTGGACTGAATTTCAGCAGACATGTAACAAATTAGGACACCTAAAAAATTAAATTATACGATATAATGTAAATTCAAAAAGCACCATTTTCAAACCGATGAATGAAGTGTTTAATGCCATTGTTAAAAAGGATAAAATCGACAAATATTTCGTTTCATTAGCTGCAGCGGATATGACCCCTCAAAAACCGAAATCTACATCTATGAAATTGGCTTTGAAATGAACGAAGAAGGTGTTCAAAGAGCAATGAGACAAACCCAAGGTTGGACCGACTTCATTTGCTCATTAAAAGGTTTTCTTTATACTGGAATCAATCTTCGAACTGGAAAAATGAATTAGCCTATCGGGACAAAGAAATAGTCCCGCTTTTTATTTCCTCTTGTCCCTTTATTCCTCGAGCATAAGCGATGTAGAGATATAATCCATCCTCAGCAACTTTGCTAGAGTTTTGATATGAACCATCCCATCCAGTTTTTATATCTGTGGTTTCGAAAATCTTTTCACCCCAACGATTAAAAATTGAAAGCCTGAACTCAGCAACACCTTCCTCGTATGGAAAGAAGTTTTCGTTATTCCCATCGCTATTTGGAGAAAAGGCATTTGGGAAATGAATGGAAAAGGCGGCATCCACAACTTCAACAAACGCACTATCAACTCCTGGAGGACAACCCGCAACTACATTATCGTAAACGTAAAAGTAAAACATTGTACTAACCTTTGGATCGGTTGAGACAGGTGTAATTCCAGTAGTGAAATTAAATGGGGCCCAAACATAGGACACATCCGTTAAAGTTGTTTGAACAACAGGGCTTAATGTAACATCTTCTCCTAAAAATATTGAATTAGAACTTGCAGTTAAGGTAACGACAATTGGTGTACAAGAGTTTGCTTCACATGTTACTGGGTCAGAATAAGTGGATGCTCCACATTCTGCAGGACCGGAGGTTTTAACAACTAAAGTTCGTGTATCTCCTTTTTGAAGCCCTAAAATTTCATGAGAAAGTCCGGTACTTCCTGAAGTAGGAATAATCCAAGTTACACCTCCATCATCAGAAACTTCATAAGAAATTGCTCCAGGAACAGGTTCCCAAACAAAAGAAACTGAGCTTTCAGTTGGAGTCCCACAAGTAACTTGAGCTTTCTCAAGTGCTGCAATCACCTCAACGGTTACAGTTTCTGTGAGTACTTCATTCCCGCATAGATCTCGAAGATTTAATGTGTATTCTGCGGTAACAACCGGCTGCACGGTAATATTTGGAGTTGGTGCCCCATTGCTCCATAAATAAGAAAAATCTCCTGACCCTCCAGTTACAATGGATTTCAAAGTCGCTGAAGTACCTGCGCAAATAGTGGTGTCTTCAGATAAGGTTAGTGCTGGTGGGATTAAGTCTTGAATAAAAAAGGCAACACTATCATTAAGGCAGGTCACAATATTTTTTTCGAATCGGATAAATCCGAATTCTTGCCCTTCTGTTACTCCATCTGCAATTGGAGTTATTGTTAGGTTGGCAAAAGTATCACCTGCCAAAATTGTAACGGTATCGGGAATGGCTTCGTAGTCAATTCCGTTTTGTGCGACACCACCAATTTCAATTGGGACCTTTAATTCCACGTCAAAATCTTCAAGACGTTGCACTTTTATTATTCCCGTCCCACAATTCTCGGCCAAAATATTATCTGGATTAGCAAAAACCGGGGCTAAATTGTAGGCTTTATCACTAACAAAACTTCCTGCTTCAAGGAACACTGCGGAGTCAAATAAACCGTCTCCAACATCGGCGATAGCAATTTTCAGGTGGTACGTTTCACATGGAATTACAGGAACAATGGCGGTTAACCCTCTGGTCAATCCATCAAATGATAGTTGCCTTCCAGCAACATTTTCTTTATAATAAATCGGATTGGAGGTTGCGTTAACCGTATTAATTGAAACAATATCATTTGTCCCTGGAACCAGAGCGACATTGGTATTATCTGCAAGACCTGGACCAGTTACAAAAAATCCGAAAACATCGTTAAAACCCATATTTACGAATTCATCATATTCTTCACTGGCGAACACAAAATTAAATTGAACGGTATCGGTAGTCGGTATGAAATCAAACTCCAACAAAACGGCATCTTGAACCGCCCCGTTTGCTATTCCATTTAATTCAGGATCGGCATCTCCTGGCCCTGCGGGGTGATCTGTGGTTGTAGATGGTGATAAATTTGGACCTCGTGCACCGCCCGAATTTCCAGTACTTAGGATAATCCCACCTACAAAATCTAATTCTAAATTAATCGCTAGTGTGTCGGCTATAAAACTTCCTTTTTGAGTATTCTGGCCAGTAAACACCACATTAGAAACTGTCACACCACCACCAAGAAGTACGTCGCGCACTAATTCTTCTGGAGTTAATGTGTTACTAATTGTTATAGTTTGGCTTTTCGCCGATGTTTGAAAAAAAAATAAACAAACAATCGTGAAAATTAGGGATTTCTTAGAAAAACTCATTTTGTTGGATTGGTAAAAATTTACAAAATCGTCAAAAGCAATCCTCTAACATACGAATATTAACCCTAAAATATTTGGGGAATTAGGGCTTCCATTTGTTTAGTCCTGTAATCAAATATTTTTTCTAGATTTTTCTGAACCAGCATGGGATGAAAAATAAAGTCTGGAACTAAAGAAGGTAAAGAATAATGAACTATATCCTCCATTTCTACACCTCCATCAACTTCTTTAAACCAATGCTCATGATGCCATAGTTTATAGGGGCCTATTCGCTGCTCATCAACAAAATATTCGCCATACCTTACTTTGGTGATTTCTGTAACCCAGGTAAGTTTAATCCCTAACAGTGGGGAAACTTTATAAGAAATTATCATCCCCTCATAAACATCACCCTCCCTAGATTTACTTGTGATTTTAAATCCCATTTCAGGGGGAGTTATCTTGCTTAAATTATCAGGATTGGTAAAAAAAGACCATGCTTTTTCTTTTGTTATTGGCAGAAATATCTTCCGCGAAAGCTTATGAACACCCATATAAATCCAAACACCTACAACTTAGAAATGTTTCAACGACAAACTAAGCCAATAGAATTCATATCTTTGCACAAAATATATGCGCGTGACCTTCGACGAATTACACCTCACCAACCCTTTATGGAATGCCCTTGATGATTTAGGTTATTTCAATCCTACTCCCATTCAGGTGGAAGCATTTCCGGTAGTTAGATCGGGGAGAGATGTAGTGGGTATCGCTCAAACTGGTACTGGAAAGACCATGGCCTACCTTATTCCAATTTTAAGGGACCTAAAATTTTCTGAACAAAGAAGTCCGCGAGTAGTAATAATCGTCCCTACTAGAGAACTTGTTTTGCAGGTTGTTGATGAAGTAGAATTGCTTACTCCCTACATTACTTGCAGAGTCGGTGGGATTTACGGAGGAACGAACATAAACACCCAAAAGGCAATGGTCTATGAGGGTTTAGATATTTTAGTTGCTACGCCTGGACGCTTGATTGACCTTGCAATGTCAGGAATTTTAAGATTAAACTCTATAAGAAAATGGGTGATTGACGAGGTTGACGAAATGCTTAACCTTGGTTTCATTCATCAAATTGCACAAATAAGTAACCTTTTGCCTGATCGTCGTCAAAACATAATGTTTTCCGCGACCTTAACCGAAGAAGTAGAAAGCCTTATCGCTCGCTCCTTCAGAGACCCAATAACCCTGGAGATCGCACGACACGGTTCGCCACTTGAGAAAATCACACAACAAGCTTATCATATCCCAAATTTCAACAGTAAAGTCAATCTTCTTTTCCATCTTTTAAAGAATGAAGATGAGCTTACCAAAGTGTTGGTATTCTCTGGAACCAAAAAACTTGCCGATAGGCTTTTCGAACGTATTGTCGATAAATACCCAGAAAAAGTTGGTGTAATTCACTCAAACAAAGCGCAGAAAAACAGATTTAACACCGTTGAAAAATTCGCTTCCGGGGAAACAAGAATTCTTATCGCCACAGATATAATGGCGAGGGGACTTGACATTAAAGAGGTAAGCCACGTAATAAACTTCGACACTCCTGCAATGCCAGCCGATTACATTCACAGAATTGGTAGAACCGGCCGTGCCGACAAGCCAGGAACTGCGATAACCTTTGTTACAGAGGACGAAATGGAGTACCAAGCTGACATTGAAGATTTGATGGGCCAAGCTATTGACCTACTCGAAATTCCTGAAGAAGTTGAAATTTCCAAAAAACTTACTGAAGATGAGCAGCCTCAAATCCGTATGCGTAACTACATGCCTCAAGCTAAAAAGGTAGAGTCAAGCGGTGAAGCATTCCATGAAAAGAAAGCCAAAAACAAGAAGGTAAACCTTGGTGGTCCAGGAAAACGAAAGCCTCAAGGTCTCAAAGGTGGTAGCCGAAAAGGTGGTCGAAAACGTAAGGGTTGATTTTTACAACAAATCATTTGCCATATTAGCCAGTTCACTTCGTTCTCCTTTTTCAAGGGTAACATGTGCATACAATGGTTGTCCCTGAAGTTTGTCAATCATATAACTTAATCCGTTACTCTGATTGTCAAGAAATGGTGTGTCAATTTGGTTAATATCACCCGTGAAAATAATCTTAGTTCCCTCCCCAGCTCGCGTTATGATTGTTTTTATTTCATGGGGAGTTAAGTTTTGTGCTTCATCCACAATAAAGATAATATTGGACAAACTTCTTCCTCTTATATAAGCCAAAGGGGTAATCATTAATTTTTCATTATCCACCATGTCGGTGATTTTCTTGAAATTTTTATCAGATTCTTTGAACTGATTTTGGATGAATTTTAAATTATCCCAAAGCGGCTCCATGTAAGGATTAATTTTGGCCTTAATATCTCCAGGAAGGAAACCTAAATCTTTATTACTAAGCGGAACAATAGGCCTTGCTAGATATATTTGAGCGTAGTCAGACTTTTGCTCAATTGCGGCGGCAAGTGTTATTAACGTTTTCCCAGTTCCAGCAACACCCTGAAGGCTAACTAGGCTTACATTAGGGTTTAATATTGCATGAAGTGCAAATGCCTGTTCAGCATTACGTGGTTCTATACCGTAGGCTGTTCTTTTTTCTACAAGCTGCAGTAACTTTTCCTCAGGATTGTAATAGCAAAGCGCCGACTTTGACGGACCTCTTAAAATAAAATATTGATTAGCAACAGGCTCCTCTTTAGTCAATCCCTCAATTCCTAGCCCTCCAGATTTAAACAAAATATTTACATCCTCATCAGAAGCATCTATTACACCTTTACCCTTGTAAAGCATGTCAATGTCTTTGATCTTCCCAGTTTCATAGTCTTCCGACTGAAGATTAAGTGCTTTCGCCTTTATTCGAAGATTTATGTCTTTGGAAACTAGAATAACTGGTCTATCCGGAAATTCATCGTGAAGTGAGAGTGCAGCATTTAGAATTTTATGGTCATTCTTTCGCTCCCCAAGGATTTTCTCGGCATCCATCTTAGGAGAATGGTGCATTTGAACTTTAAACTTCCCCTTGTTTTTCCCGGCAAGGGGTATCCATTCTTCAAGGGAATGATCAGCACTTAATTCATCAACATATCTGATAAACTCACGTGCCTCAAAATTGATCGTTAGATGTCCTTTTTTGAAATTATCGATCTCCTCTAATACGGTTATGGGAATTGCCACATCATGCTCTTCGAAATTCTTTACTGAATTATGGTCGTGTAATACCACAGAAGAGTCTAGAACAAATATTTTCTTTTTTGATTTTGAGGTTGCTTTGGCTGGCATAGACAATAGTTTAAAAGTAAATCCGAAAATGAAACAAGCTTCATTTATTCTGCAAGTAATGTACTATATAAATTGATTGTCCGTCATTTTCTTTTACCACAGACTGTGGAAAAAAATCAGGAACCTAACACCGTGTTTATAAAATGGCCAAGAATATTAGGGTACATAATAATTGTGATGACCAGACCTGTAAGCGCTCCATAGAAATGAGCATCGTGATTAATATTTCCTCTATTCTGTTTGGCTGCATAGGCGCAATAAATCAAATACAACCCTCCAAAAATATAAGCCGGAATTCCAATAGGAATAAAGAAAATATAAAGCTTGGTTAATGGGTCAAAAAGAATATAGCTAAAGAGCACCGTGCTTACTGCGCCCGAAGCACCAAGGCTAAAATAGCCTGGATTATCTTTATGTTTAATAATTGTAGAAATATCGCTCAACACCAACCCTAAAAAATACAATATTGCAAAACTTAAACTTCCTATTACCTGCTCCAACGGAAAGGCAAAGAAATAAAAAGTCATCATATTGAATAACAAATGGGTAATATCGGCGTGAATAAACCCACTGGTAAGAACCTGCCAGTAGCGCTTCTCGCGGATAAATGAAAATGGGTGAAGCATCAATTTCCGATGCAAATCAGACTTTCCATTCATGACACTTAAACTAAGTAAAACATTAGCTATTAATATAATCCAAGCAATGGGGGTGTTCATAATTGAATAAGTTTAAAACTGAAAGGTCCAATTAATAATCTATTTTTGAAAGATAAGTGCCAATATTATGAAGAAACTCATTTTGTTTTTCGCCATACTTTTACCTTTTTTTTGTTTAGGCCAAGGTGTCTCTAAAGTTAAGGCGCCCTTCGATTCCAAGGGAGAACTCTTTCAAATTGACAAGTATAAGGCCGCTGAGCTTGAATTGTTTTCAGAAATAAAATCATTTGAATCGGCGACAGCGTTTCAACTGGATTCACAAAAGTATCATTTGATTATTCTTTCAGGAGGTAAAAAATTAATCCGACCGCTATCAGCCGCCGACTTCAAATCCTTACAAGACAAAGTAGATAATGCTATTGCAAGGGATGAACAATTAAATCTTGTAGACGGTAGTGATCTTAAAAATAGATTAGATCAATCTGGTAGAAAAACTATTTTAATCTCCAGCACTTTGGCAGGTGGCATTTTTGTTGGTCCAGGATTAGCAACCTATTTTGATAAAACCTCAGAAAATCAGGTGTTAGGAAGCGTATTGGTGGGTGCAGGATCTGGGTTATTAGCCTCCCACCTACTTACACGAAAAAAGGAAGTAAATTATTCAACAGGAATTTTAACCTCGTCAGGATTAACTTCCGGGCTTATCCATTCGATTGGGCTAGCATTAACCTTAAATAATTTCAAGCCAAAAACAATCTCCTTAGCCTTTGCAACTATTATTCCAGCGGAGATTATTGGAGGATATCAACTTGCAAAATACTTAAATCCTACTCCAGGTGAAGCTCAACTTATTGCGACAATGACCGCAGGCCTCGGCCCAATAATGGGCCTTTTAGCTCCTGCAGCAGCGGGCTCTCAAAACATTTCAAATTACGGGATTGGAATATTTGCCGGAAGTGTAGGGGGTTTTTTTGGAGCAAAATTTCTTTACAGTAGGAATAACTATTCTTTGGGTGACGTTTATGTTTTTAGTACGGTTGTTCCTGTGATTATGCTAAGCGCCTTTTCAATCGCAACAATTAACCCAAACAATCAAATTTTTGAAAGTAGAACGGGATTTTCACTTGCTTTGGGAAGCTCATTGGTTGGGATTGGCTTAGCCGATTACCTATTAAAATCTACCGATTTCACTTTGAGGCAAGGAAAAAGAGTAGCCTTTAGCTCACTTATTGGAGGCCTCGCCGGCCTTGTTCTTGGAGGTATTAGTGGCGCCGAGGAAAGAACATTTTTATTAATCTCGACTGGTGCAATAGCTGGGTTAGGCATGGGCTATAGCCGTCAAAAAAACAAAAATAATCAAGACCTTAGCTTTCTTGAAGAAATAACAATAAGCCCTTCCTTCGTTTCGGTGGAACGCAATATCAAGCCTGGAGTAACTTTATCTATAAAATTTAACTAATGAAACTTTTATTTCCTATCCTTTTTTTAAGTGTATTTTTTATTTCCTGTGAAGGTGAACAAGGTAAAAACGCTAACCTTCCTCAAGCCGCAGGAAGGGCTGGAGACATTCTAGTGGTGATGCCTGATCAGATGTGGAACAATGCTCCAGGTGACGGTCTGCTTTCACAAATCAGACAAAACTACCCTGCCCTGCCGCAACCAGAACCTCTTTTTGGAGTGGTAAGAGTAGCGCCAGATAAATTTAATAGCCTCTTGAAATCTCAACGGAATATTATCATCTCTACCCATGACTCAGCATGGGCTAAGCAAGGTAATTTTCATTCCGCGGAGGACCATTATTTTAAAATCAAAAGGAATGTGTTCGCCAAAGGCCAATTAGTTGTGGTGCTCAACCCTTTTATTACAAATGAAGCTTTGGCCGATAGTCTTTCTCAATATGGAAATAGAATTGTTGATGTATTCGAAACAGAAGAAGAGGCAAGAAATAATCAATTCCTTAATAAAGTAACCGATAAAGCCATCGTATTAAAATTTAGAAATGAGTTCTCTTGCTACTTGCCCATACCCGACGATTACAGAATTGGTAAGGAGACTAAAGACTTTGTCTGGCTAATAAATGAGCAAGCCGAAAGAATATTTAACATCACGCTGCATAAAAGTAAATATAAGGGGCCATCAGATTTCGATGAAGAAAATATTATTGCGAAAAGGAACGAGCTAGGAAAAAAAAATATCCCAGGTTCATTTGAGGGAAGCCACCTTTCTACAGAGTCCAATTATAAGCCATATAGGGATACCGTAAACATTGATGGAAATTTTGCAATATTAACACGTGGCTTATGGAGAATGGAAGGAGATTTTATGGGCGGGCCGTATGTGAACCTTACGATTTACGACGACAGAGATCAATCTGTTTATTTTATTGATGGTTTTGTGTTTGCTCCTAAATTCAAGAAAAGAGAACTTATTAAAAATGTGGAGCGAATATTAAGGGCCTTTAAAACTATTGAACCCAAAAAGTAATTTCCCGTTGATAAAAAAAGCCATCCCAAGGGATGGCTTTTTCTTTACCTAAACTTTAATTTATGAAAAATTACTCACACAGAATAAAATAATAACTGCGCCAATTTTTGTTGTTTTAAACATCCAATTCTAAACCGATTTCGCATATACTCCCTTTTTATCCTGAAGGCATTGTGCCAAGCTTACAAAATGCCCGAAATATGCCATGGGAACAACAAATGAAGGGAGCCAAACCATCGGGTAATAAACAATCATTGTATTTGCAGGCTCATTCATAAAGAATCTAATTGGAAGTGGTGTTGACAATAATGCTGTAATAACAATATTTGTTAGCATTAAAATCCCGAAAATATTCCAAACGATTAGAAATTTATTTCCCATCATCCGTTTTGTAAAAACCATCCACACCGCGACCGGCGCTGTTAGGCCTACTAAAACATCCCAATTCCTACCTTCAAGAGTCATTTGCTCAGGAATTATACCGTAGATAAAAATTAGCCATAAAATTCCCTCCATCACTATTCTGAAAGACTGGAATCCAACAATATTCCTTACTGGAAAATGAAGTAACACCTCCCTTGATTTCCTTATAGATATCAATAAAATTAAAGAGATTAACGGAACTAAAATGGCGACCAAAAATTTCGGCGGCATGGTACTGAAATCTGTAAAGAATTCTTTTCCAGCGGCCAATCCCATTAGACCTAACCAGGCAAAAATAATTACCAATATCCTTGTTACCGAGAAGTTATATCCCCCTGAGTTTTTAGCGTACCTTAACGATTTATAAAGGAAAACCAGCAGATAAACAATTAGCCCAATAAAGAGGATTTCAATGTAAAATGGAATCTTAGTTGTCATAAGAAGTGTGATTTTTATTTCAAGCAATTTAAGAAGGCTTTCCAGCATTTCACTAAAGTCATCCGTAAAACAAGAATTAAGCTAAATTATTCCCCATTTTATAATGTCGCTGATTAAAAAACGTTCTTGTTTTTTGGCTGTTGATAACTTTTGACTACACATTGTGTTATTAACTTATAAATTGAATTGCAATATTAAAGGTTACCTTTGTAACTGTCCCGATTCACTAAAACAATTTGGCTATGGGCACTTATGACGATTTTGAGTTTGAAAACACCGATGACCTAAAGTTGTCAGTGGAAAGATATGAGGAAATGCTCCGTAAAAAAGACTTGTACTTTTTTGATTCGGGTGTGTTTGAAGGCCTTATTGACTATTATTTCGAAAAAAACGACCCTTTAAAGGCCCTAAAAGTCTCCAAACTTGCCCTTTCTCAGCATCCCTACAATAATTCCTTCCTAATAAAACAAGCTCAGTTGCTTATTGCAACCGATAAATGCGGGATTGCACTAAAAGTGTTAAATCAAGCAATTGCTCTTGAACCTAGCGAATCTGAGGCGTTTGTTGCCAGAAGTTCGGCGCTAGAAGGTTTAGGGCGTTATGACGATGCAATGGAGTCATTAAATCATGCGTTAACTCTATCCGATTTCCCAGAGGAAATTTACATAGGAATGGCTTATGTACAACAAAACAAGGGCGATTATCTCGAAGCCGTTGAAGCTTTAAAAAAATGCCTTGAAGTAAATCCACAAAACTTAGATGCGCTTTATGAGATAGCTTTCTGCTACGAAATAATCGAAAAACCTGAGGAAGCAATTAAATTCTACAATGATTTTATCGATGAGGAGCCATATTCGTATGTAGCCTGGTATAACCTAGGAAATACCTATAATGCATTATTGCTTTTTGAAAAAGCTATAGACTCGTATGATTACGCGATATTAATTCAAGAAGATTTTTCCAGCGCATATTTTAATAAAGGCCATACATTAATGTCTCTCGAAAGAAACGCCGAGGCAATTTTATGTTTTAAACAAACCTTTGAATTCGAGCCACCTAACGCTGAAACCCACTCCAATATTGGGGAATGTTACGAAAAGCTTGGGATGATGAATGAATCAAGGTCTTATTATAAAAAGGCAGTAAAACTCGATAAAGATCACGCGGAAGCTTGGTACGGCATCGGGTTAACCCTTGAGGCTGAAGAACGATGGTTTGAAAGTGTACATTTCTTTAAAACGGCACTCAACCTTGAGGAATGGAACCCTGACTTTTGGTACGCCCTTGCGGAAGCCTATGTAGAGCTTAATAATTACTCCGAAGCAGAAACTTGCTTTAAAAAAGTAATTGAATTAGGCCCCGACACATTTGATGTATGGCTTGATTATTCTGCTTTTTATATGAAACAAGATAAATTGGCAGAGGCAATTTCTACAATCGCCGAAGGAATAAAGTACAACCCAGAAGCTGTGGAGCTTTATTATCGCATGGCTGCCTACTGCTTTGCAATTGGCAACAATAATGAAGCCTACAGAAATTTAGAATACGCGCTTGCTATGGCGCCAGAAAAAAACGAATTAATTTTCGACTATCTACCTCAATTACAGACAAATAAAATAATCATAGACATTATTAACCGTTATTGTCAAGGGTAATATTTGACCCTTTTATTTCAATATTGTAATTCACTACCCACTAACGGGTGATTCTTGTATCTTTGCGCCTATTCGTGGAGCTCCACAAAACCGAAAAAAACCTACGTTAAATGAATTACGCATTAAACAACATCCCTAATCGTACCCAAAAGCCTCGTCAAAACGGCTTGACGATGGTTATGGACAAAGGTTTAAGCCTTCGTGAAGTTGAAGATTTTCTATCAATCAATGAATCTCATATTGATATTGTTAAATTAGGATGGACAACCTCCTATGTAACGCCTAACCTTAAAGAGAAGTTAGCCCTTTATAAGGAAAATAATATCCCTGTTTACTTTGGAGGAACCCTGTTTGAAGCCTTTGTTGCTCGAGATCAATTTGAAGATTACCAAAGAACATTAGATGAATTCGGGATGGAATATGCAGAAGTATCTGACGGAAGTCTTATTATTCCTCACGAAGAAAAGCTTGAATATATTAGGACTTTAGCTAAGCAGGTTACCGTACTTTCTGAAGTAGGTTCAAAAGATGATGAGGTTATTATCCCTCCTTATAAGTGGATTCAACTAATGGAAGCAGAAATGTCTGCCGGTAGTTGGAAAGTAATTGCCGAGGCTCGCGAGACAGGTACCGCTGGGATTTTCCGCGGAAATGGCGAGGTCCGCTCAGGACTAGTAGAAGAAATTCTTACAAAAATCCCTAAAGAAGACATCATATGGGAAGCACCTCATAAAAATCAACAAACTTGGTTTATTAAGCTTTTAGGAACCAATGTAAACTTAGGAAATATTGCACCTAATGAAGTTATTCCCTTAGAAACTATCCGCCTTGGTCTTCGAGGAGATACGTTTAATACTTTTATAAATAAGTCGGAAAAGGCAACAAAATAACGCATGGAAAATTCTCGAAAACCTCAACTTCTCCTTTATTTAAAGGGAATTGCAATGGGCGCTGCAGATGTGGTGCCAGGGGTTTCAGGCGGGACCATTGCGCTTATTACTGGGATTTATCAGGAACTTATCGACACCATAAAAGGAGTTGATATATCAGTTTTGAAAATCCTTTTAAAAGGAAATTTCAAGGAGTTTTGGTCCAAATTAAACGGGAACTTTTTGATCACTCTCTTTACAGGAATTGCCACTAGTGTGCTTTTAATAAGTTCGGGAATGATTTACCTTTTAAAAAATTATCCAGAACAACTTTGGGGATTTTTCTTAGGATTAATTATTGCATCGGCTTGGCTTGTAGGGAAAAAAGTAACCACCTGGAACATTGGCAATATTACCTCACTAATTATTGGAGTAATCGCAGCCTATTTTATTTGCTCAGCCACTCCAGCACAGACTTCAGAGGAACTTTGGTTTGTATTTTTAGCTGGATCTATCGCGATTTGTGCAATGATTTTACCTGGAATTTCAGGGAGCTTTATTCTAATCCTTTTCGGAAAATATGAATTCATTCTCGGCTCAATTAAGGAATTGAACTTCACGGTTATTGCAACTTTTGGACTTGGCTGTATTGTTGGAATATTAAGTTTTTCCAGATTGCTTTCATGGCTATTCAAAAGCTACCATAACCTTACAATTGCCCTTCTTACGGGATTTATGATTGGCTCACTGTACAAAGTTTGGCCATGGAAAAATACACTTGAAACCTATGTAGATAGACACGGGGAAATTAAACCCTTAATTCAAGAAAACATGATACCTTCCACTTGGAATTCGCCAGAAATAACGGCCATTGCATTAGCCCTTTTCGGACTTGCCTTCGTAATTATTCTTGACCTTGTGGCTTCTTCAAAACCTGAAAAATGATTCACTTAGGACTTATTGGTTATCCTCTTAGCCATTCTTTCTCAAAAACCTATTTTTCTGAAAAATTTGAAAAATTAGGTATTGAAGGCCGATATGACAATTTCGCCATTAAATCACTTCTAAAATTAAGTTTAACCTTAAGGGAAAATCCAACTCTTGAGGGGTTTAATCTAACCATCCCTCATAAGGAAAAAATCATTCCATTCCTAAATATCTTGGACCCCGTTAGCCTTAAAATCAAGGCGGTAAATACCGTTGCGATTGAAAGAATAAATGGAAAAACTATCCTTAAAGGGTATAATACTGACGTGGTTGGATTTGAAAAAAGTTTTACGCCACACCTTAAACCACATCACAAAAACGCTTTAGTTTTAGGCACAGGTGGAGCCTCAAAAGCAATAATCTATGTGCTTAATAAATTAGGCATCCAATACAACTTCGTCTCAAGAAACGCATTTAATGATGAATACGGTTACGGAGAACTTACCGATTGGCATATGGACAAATATTCCATAATTATTAATTGCACACCGTTGGGCACTTTCCCTCATGTGGAAACGGCCCCAAAATTACCGTACGAACACTTGACCGACAAACATTACTTGTTTGACCTTGTATATAATCCAAGTGAGACGGTGTTTTTAAAGAATGGAAGAGAAAAAGGAGCGTTTGTAAAAAACGGTCTTGAGATGCTAGAGCAGCAAGCAGAGGCTGCATGGGAAATCTGGGAAAAGAAATAGGCCGACTAAAAGCCGACCTATTTACAAACCTAAAAACCATGAATAAAAGCTTCGTAATAATAACCGTTCAAACAATAAAATAGTGTTTGAACGAACTGATTTTTTTGTGACAAAAAATACAGACCTTATTACTACACTCTCACCTCATATACGTACAAACCTACATATAGGATTTTTGTTTTAAAAATAATTAGAAAAATATATTTAATTAGGGATGGGTTTTAAACTTGTAGCACCATATTCTCCAACAGGAGATCAGCCCGAAGCCATTAAACAATTGGTTTTTGGCCTTGAGAAAGGAGAAAAGCATCAAACACTTTTAGGAGTAACCGGGTCAGGAAAAACTTTTACAATGGCTAATGTCATTGAAAAATTAGACCGACCCACCATTGTTTTAAGTCATAATAAAACCTTGGCGGCTCAGCTTTACGGAGAGTTCAAGCAATTCTTTCCGGAAAATCAGATAAACTATTTCGTTTCCTATTACGACTATTACCAACCTGAGGCATTTATGCCTACCACCAATACCTATATTGAAAAAGATTTAAAGATCAATGACGAAATTGAAAAGCTTAGACTAAAAGCAACGAGTGCGCTCCTTTCAGGGAGACGTGATGTGCTTATAGTTTCATCCGTTTCATGCATCTATGGAATGGGTAATCCAGACGATATTGCCGATAGTGTGGTGCGCATCGAAGTGGGTGATACGATAAGTAGGAACACATTTCTCTACAAGCTTGTTGAAATTCATTACTCAAGGACCACTGAGGAGTTTGGCCGTGGTTCGTTTAGAGTTCAAGGGGATACAATCGATATTTACCTGGCTTACGCCGATCATGCCTATAGAATTACTTTTTGGGGTGATGATATTGAGGAAATAGAAAGCATTGAACCTGAAAGTGGAAAAACCATCGAAAAAATGGAAAACTGTGCAATATTTCCCGCAAACATATTCGTGACTCCAAAAGATCGACTTCAAGGGGCAATCCGAAATATTCAAGATGAACTTGTGGCAAGAATGGAATATTTTGAGAGCATTGGTGCTTTTCAGGAATCGAAACGTCTTGAGGAAAGAGTAAACTACGATTTAGAGATGATGCGCGAATTGGGCTATTGTCCCGGAATTGAAAATTATTCGCGCTTTTTTGACCAACGTAAACCGGGAACAAGACCTTTCTGCTTGTTGGATTATTTCCCGGATGACTATTTAATCGTGATTGATGAAAGTCATGTCACCCTGCCACAGCTACGAGCCATGTATGGTGGTGACAGATCAAGAAAAACTACTTTGGTAGAGTACGGCTTCAGACTACCTGCAGCTATGGACAACAGGCCCTTAAATTTTGATGAATTTGAAGCCATTACAAACCAAGTTGTTTACGTTAGCGCAACTCCCGCACCCTACGAATTAGAAAAATCTGAAGGGGTGGTTGTAGAGCAATTAATTCGTCCAACAGGTCTTCTAGATCCAGAAATTGAAATTAGACCAGTGGGCAATCAAGTAGACGATTTATTGGGAGAAATAGCCATCCGCGTTAAGCGAAATGAGCGAGTACTTGTGACAACATTAACAAAACGAATGTCGGAAGAGCTTACAAAATACCTCGACCGACTAAGCATAAAAGCTAGGTATATTCACTCTGAGGTAAAAACCATGGAGCGTGTTGAAATTCTCAGGGATCTTCGATTAGGAAAATTTGATGTCCTTGTGGGAATCAACCTTTTAAGGGAGGGATTAGATCTTCCTGAAGTAACGCTTGTTGCCATTCTTGACGCTGATAAAGAAGGTTTCCTTCGCTCAGAAACTGCCCTAATTCAAACCATAGGACGTGCCGCACGTAATTCTGAGGGTAAAGTAATCATGTACGCAGATAAAATCACTGGGGCAATCAAAAGGACCATGGATGAAACATCTAGGAGACGTGAAAAACAAATGGCATACAATATTGAACACGGTATCACCCCTACAACTATTGGTAAAAGCAAGGAGGAAATTATTGAACAAACTTCAATAATGGACTTTAAAGATGGAGTACGTGTGCCTTATGAGGATGCTAATACTCTAAATTTGGCGGCTGACCCAATTGTTCAATATATGTCTAAACCAGAACTAGAGGCAAGTATTAAAAACAGTAAAGAATTAATGGATGAGGCTGCAGGGGATCAGGATTTCTTTAAAGCAGCTAAATACAGGGATGAAATGTTTGCATTGGAAAAAATTTACGACCAAAAATTCGGGAAGTAGCCCCCTCAGGGTCCTCTGCGAGAGACCC
>JBLIKP010000025.1:0-26788 GCA_047635375.1 Sphingobacteriales bacterium
GGAGACCCGAATGGAAGAAAAGCTTCCCCCAATCTCCCCTCATGGTCTCCGTTAGGGACCCTGAGGGGAGATCGTAATTTCAAAACTCAATCATCAAAACAATATTTCTTCAAGGTCCCTGCGGAGACCCGGAAGAAAATAAAATACCGTGATTCAGGTATTTTTTAACATTAAAAAAATTATTATTTTTGTGTGACAAACTAAAATTAATATGAAAAAAATATTTACACTAATATTATGTCTAACCACCGCAATTTCCTTTGCGCAAGTTAGCTTCACCTACTCTCCAGAAGAGGGTTGTGCACCAATGCCTGTTCAATTTACAAATACATCTACTCTCGGGAATTCTTTCGAATGGCAAATTGAAGGTGAGATTTACACTGAAGAAAACCCCTTAGTTGAGATTTCAGCGGGATATGCTAATGTAAGTTTAACAGTTTTTGACACTACTGGAGGAAGCAACAGTTACGTAGGTTATGCCAATGATAATATATATTTTGATGGGGTTGTTGTGCAATTTAATAAGTCAGTATGCATTGGCGAGCCCGTAGATTTTTATTGCTATGGGTATGAGGGAAATGTGACCTCAGCCGAATGGTTCTTTGGCGATGGAAACTCAGCAACTGGCCGAGATGTTAGCCATGTTTTTTCAGCTGCAGGAGAACTCCCAATAACATTATACGTAACCTCTTCAGATTGCGGAGTAGATACTATAATTAATTATATAACAGTATCTGGAGACAAGGGATTTAGTGAGTTCATATCTTTATATGGTCCATCAGAAGCTTGTCCAAACACTTCAGTTGATTTTGACACTGATTTCGGACAAGAGCTTGAAATATATAACTGGAATTTTGGAGACGGAAATACTGAGGAGACTCAAGACGATCGTATTTCACACAAATACACCGCCACGGGTGAATACACTGTAACTGTAAACGGTAAAAATTACTGCGGAAATGACACTACTTTGGAAACTACAATTTCAATAAATGAAGATGTAAAAATCGAATATATTTATATGTACCATGAAGAGGAAGCTTGTCCAAATGAAGAAATAGATTTCGGCGTTTCAATTGATGGTGATTTCGAAGACCACACATTCGAATGGAACTTTGGGAATGGAAAAACCTCAACAGAGGGATATCCGACCACAACCTATACGGAAACCGGTAAATACACTATAATATTAAAAGTTACAAATGCATGTGGTAATGACACTACCATACTTAGTAAAATAGACGTAAACCTGAACAAAAGGATTGAATACGCCGAAGCCTACAGTCCAGATTCATTATGTCCAAATGACGTTGCCCGTTTTGAAGCCTATGGTGAAGGTGCAGAAACTTTCCTATGGAATTTTGGCGATGGTGGAACATCCGCTTCACAATCTCCATCACACCAATATGGAGCGACCGAAGGAACTTACAATGTAAGCGTGAAGATTACTAATGGATGTGGAAATGACACCACTTTATTAATGTTCGTAACGGTTAGCTCTGAGGTTTCAGGTGAAAATATTGACTTCGAATTCTTCCCATTGAGCGAAGGAGCGTCATATTGTCCAAATGATTCAGTAACCTTAATTTATTATGCTGAAGGTGGCGCAGAGCCAAAAGCTTTAAATGCATTTTTTGGAGATGGAACGCAATCTTCCAATTTTTCAAAGCAAATTGAAGTATTTGATGGTGATACGGTTGAATTCTTTCAAATTAAGCACGCATATGCAACAACAGGGACATACAGCCTTTCCATAGAAGTTACCAATGGCTGTGATAAAACGGTTAAATTTGATAATGTTGAAGAGGTTGAAATTAGCGACGAGGCTGAATTTGAATTAGACATTGAAATATCTGATAACAACGACGACGAGTTTGAAGCTGGTGAAGAATTATCCTTCTCCCAATTTAGTGACTTAGAGGTTACTTGGAATTTTGGTGACGGAACAATTGTGAAATCGGCTAAACTTATTACCAAACATACCTACGCAAGTGGCGGAACTTATACTATTTCTGCAACAGCTACCAATGGTTGTGGATTTACCGATAGCGTTTCTGGAGAAATTGAAATATTAGGACCAGTTACCGGTATTAACCCAAAAACCTCATCATTAGGCTTAACGGTTTACCCTAACCCAACAAGCAATAATGTTAATTTCAAATGGAACTCAATGAAGGATAATGGAATTTTAACGATTACTGACCTTGCCGGAAAAGTGATTTTTAATTCTACCATTGAAAACAATGAAGAAATCAGCTTAGCGCAATTCAAAACTGGATTTTACCTTTACACAATTAATGTAAATGGGGTTTCTACTTCTGGGAAATTGATTAAGCAATAAAAAGATTTTCATCAGGATCCCTTCGGAGACCCTGAAGAATGTAAATCACGAGCCCCTTTCGCAAGAGAGGGGCTTTTTTTTTGGTTTCTCCCCTCAGGGTCTCCGTTAGGGACCCTGAGGGGAGATCGAAATACGAATACTCAGTCTTAGAAAAAGGAAAGGATCCCTTTGAAAGTCAATGGAAGGAAAAAAGATAGCTCTCTTTAAATGACTTGAATCTTCAGGGTCCCTATCGGAGACCCTGAAGAAAGAGAATCCACTTTCGGAGATCCTGAAGAAATAGACTCCAACCTCTGGAGACCCTGAAGTATAGATAAGACCCTGAAGAAAGAAAAATCCCCCTCCGGGTCTCCGCTAGGGACCCTGAGGGGGATTTTTTATTAATTAACCAAGTGCTTAGAATTTTAATCCACTCCACTTTTCAAAATACATCTTTTGCAATTGAGAAGCTTCTTCGTTTTTCTCAATCAACATGTTTAATGTTACGTCCTTGTAAACAACTTTCACAGGAACATTCATTTTTTCACCGTTACGTTCAACTTCAACATTAACCGTAGAACCTTCAACAGGGTATTCCTTAGTATCTAATCCAAAAACCTTACGGAAAGGTTCCACAAACACCTTGTCTCCTTCTTCAAATCCGTATTTAGCTTTCTTACCTACTTTGTTCACCAAGTAGTATCCAAGGGGTGTAAGGTCTCTTGCTTTAATATCTTCTGTTTTTAATGGGTTCTCAGGCTGAGAAACAACGCGTTTATCAATGTAGTTCAATCCTACTTTATCAAATCCACCTTCGTAATCTAGAGGAGTAGTTCCCGACATGTAGTTTTTGAAGAAATCCATTAATTCTGGGCCGACTTCATTTACAAAATCTTGGAAAATTTGATCTTCTTCGAAACTCTTGTTAGCGCCGTATTTAGAGGCTAGGGTCAGTACTACATCTCTTAAATTCTTTTCACCATCAGTTAATCTGATGATTTCAAAGTCTAATAAAAGACCCATTATAGCTCCACGTTGGTAAACTTGTCCGTAATGCTTGCTGTATGGCTTGTCCAGTACGTTTTCACTCATATCAGTAAAAGACATGTCACGAGGGAAGGTCATTGACGCCTTCATTTTTGGAGTCACATGCGACTTAATGTATTCGTCGAATGTTAAAATTTCACCACGGTACTGAATTAATCCAGCGAAATACTCGGTTACCCCTTCGTACAACCAAAGGTGCTTGCTCATCTCAGGATTGATAAAATCAAAATTCCCGATTTTTGTAGAGTGAAGGTTTAATGGAGTAATAATGTGCATGAATTCGTGAATAGCCACATCCCTCATGGTATTGATGTATGAGCTATCACCAAAGTCGGGTAAGAAATAAACACTTGAATTGTTATGCTCTAGAGCACCAAAACCTTGTCCGCTGAACTTTAATATCAATCCTATCCTTTTGAAGAAACCTAGATTTCCACTTTGAATCATCGCCATTACCTCAGAGAAGTCTTTGATGTAAACCAAGTAAGAATATTTATCAACCGGCAGCACACCCGTAAACTCTTCAATCGCCTTCATTGAAGGAGCAATTTGATCGTAAATTAACTGAGATGTATTACTCGTTAATGGGTTGTAAGAGCTAATTGTAACATCAGCACCACCCACCAAAAACTTTACTGAATCAGGTTTTGAGAACATGATAGGGCAATCAACCAATTGGTGGTATGATTCAGCCATAAAGACTTGCTTATTCCCGTTCACCTCATTTTTCATGGAAGTTTCGCCATAGAAACCTTCAGGAAGCGTTACGGTTGCCTCCACTGGTATTTTATCCATTCCTTCAAAGAAACCAAAGATTCCCGCGCTGTTAAACATGAAGTTTTTTCCAACCTCAAAGTTTGTTCCAGCTGGCTCGAATACTTTGTTTTTTCTAACACCACTATCCCAAGTATCTTCAACTTCATAAGTGATAGTAGCCAACCGTGTTGCATCTTTTATTCTGAAACCGTTTTTTCCTTTTCTTTTAACTTTTAATTTTTTTCCATTTGCATCACGTGCCACAAGATCGTCGATGTATTTTCCGTAATCCAATGTCGAATAAGTCCCTGGAATTGTCATTGGGAAATAAAACATCACCACATCTTTATCCATTTTAGGGACTTGAAGGGTCACAACCAGCTCATCTTCATCATCTATCGTGGTTAGATCTGCTGTGTATTTTAAGCTTTGCGCATGCACAGAAACTGCGAACGCCATTATCCCGATAAGGGCAAATAATTTATTCAACATTTTATTATGGGTTTATTAAATAGTCTGCAAAAATAAGCCCCATCCAATTAGATATTGCCTATTCAATGTAATAATTTGAAGAGAATTTGCCCTCTAGGCACTTACAAGGCTTTCGCCGATGGTTTTTAACTGTCCCAGCATTGCGTCCAAATGATTCTCGGTGGTAAAAGGACTCATTAAGGTAGTACGCAAGTAAAGGCTTTCGCCGATAAGAGTTTGGACGATATAAAAGTCCCCTTTATCCATTAACATATCCCGTATTTGAGAATTGATGTTGGACCAATCTTTTACCGAATCCCTTGTTTTAAATCTAAAACACACAATATTACTTTCAGGCTCCATTCCTAATTCGAAGCAGTCATGGGCTTTTACCTTTTGGGCAAACAGGCGAGCCAATTGGTATTGACGCGTTACGTACTCCTCAAAAACATCCTCACCTAGAAGCTTAAGCATCAGATAAACTTTGGCGGCCATCATTTTCTTGGTGCACTCCACCGTTCTATTCCCGCTATTGTACCATTCATGACCGTCAGGATTAAGCAAATACGCCGCCTTTTGAGCGAATGTGGCATAAGAATCACCTCCTTTGGCAAAGACTACCCCTGTGGTTAATGCTGGGGTAAGCATCATTTTATGGAAATCAATTACCAAAGAATCGGCACGATCAATCCCGGAAGTCAAATAACTAAACTCTTTTGAAAATGCTGCTGGAGCGCCATGGGCACCATCAATATGAAACCATAGGTTTTCGCTTTCGCAGAAATCGGCTAGTGCATTTAAATCGTCATAAACTCCAAGTGAGGTGGAACAAGCATTACCAACTACAGCAAACACATGTTTCCCATCGGCTTTAGCCTTTTCCAACGTTTCTTTTAATGCCTTAGGATTTATTTTATGTTTAACGGTGGGAATTGGGATTACCCCACCTTCCCCGAACCCCATAATTTTTACTGCCCGAGCCACAGAGTAGTGCGCTTCTTCCGAAACCATAACAGCAAGTTGTTTATCGGCAGTTCCAGCATTCCATGAATCCTTAACCATCACTTGCCTGGCCGCCAAGAGTGCTGTTATATTTCCCAAGGAACCTCCTGAGGTAAAAATACCTTCGGCGGAAGCCCCATAGCCCAATTTTTTACAGAGCCAATCCATCACCACCTTTTCCATGGCATTTGCTGCCGGACCCATTTCATAAACTGCCATCCCATTATTAAGGTAAGCCGACAAGAAATCGCCAAGAACAGCGAGGGGTGCTGGTGGAACTACCTGATGGCCTCCAAAACCAGGATGATGAAGAGTGGTGCTTTGCGAAATAATAAGCTCGGTTAATTCTTTAAAATCGGCTGGAGTTTTGGAAAGGTCTAAGGTCTCATACAAATGCTCAGGAGTTGCATCAGGCTTAACCCGCCCTTTTCCTGCCTTGGTTTTAGAAAGTTGCGAAGCCAAAAGGTCTACTAGTAAGTGGCCTTGTTCCTTGAAAGCATCAACGTCGTAGGCTTTTTCAAGGGATGGAAAGGAATTTAACATGTTTATTTTTTCTTTGAATAAATCTCGGTAAGTGCCGAAGATAAATCTGGGTAATCAAATTTAAAGCCTTGTTTCAATAATTTTACGGGCAATACCTTACAACTACCAATAAATGCAATGGACATTTCTCCAAAAAATAGGGTGAGAATAAATTTGGGGACGGGCGGAGCCCATAAAGGGACTTTTAAAACAGTGGCGAGTTCCCTAGACAGCGCCTTATTCCTTGCAGGATTTGGGGAGGTTACGTTATATGTGCCGGAAGGAAATTCATGATTTATTGCTGCGTTAACAGCTTTTACAACGTCATTTCCATGAATCCATGGCATCCATTGTTTTCCATTACCCAATTGTGAGCCTACACCAAATTTAAATGGGGCTGATATTTTTGGGAGTGCTCCTTTCCTTTTATCCAGAACGATTCCAAATCTAAAAGTGTAAAGTTGTCTTTCGGCCGAAGCCAAGGTAGAGGTTGCTTCTTCCCAAAGATCGCAGCTATGGGCCAGAAAATCATCACCAGGGTCTGATTCTTCACTAAGCTCAAACTCCCCTCTATCTCCACCGTAATACCCAATTGCGGAAGCTGCTATAACTGTATTTATATTATTAGGATAATTGGAAAGGGCATTTTTAATACATAAGGTAGAGTCAACCCGACTATTTATTATTTCTTCTTTTCTTGATTCACTCCACCTATAATCTGCAATTCCAGCCCCAGCCAAATGAATTAAAACCTCAGCGTTCTCTATTGCCTTTGAATCCAAGACGCCAGCCTCTGGATCCCAACGAAAAAAATCGTCTTTATTAGAGCTTTTCCTTGACAAAATTCGCACTTCATTTCCAAGGCTTTTCAAATGGCTTGAAAGTAAAGAACCAATAAGCCCTGTTCCGCCAGAAATAACTATGATTTTTCCCATATTACGTTTGCTAAAAGCCCTATTCAAATGTTAAGTTAACGTTAATTTTATCTTAATATTTATATATTCACAAAAATTAAAACTGAATTCACCATCTTTATAGCATCAAATATTAACTGAAATGAAAAAAATAATTAACTTATTGTTAATTCTATCGATATTAACCATAAGTGGTGTTTTCGCTCAAGATATTACTAATAATACTTTTGGAAAAGGTATCAAAATTAAAGCTGCCGACACTACTTTTTCAATGAAATTTAGTGCCCGTATTCAAACTCTTTATGAGGGTACCATGCCATTTGTAAATAACAAAATTGACCTTGGCGATGTTGACCACAAATTCTTAACAAGAAGAGCACGTTTAAAGTTCAGCGGATTTGCCTACTCTCCAAAATTAAGTTATAAAATGGAGATTGGTTTATCCAATAGAGATATTTCAGGAGCTTCAGCAGTCACAAGCGGGTCACCAAGGTTAATCTTAGATGCGGTTGTGGGTTATAACTTTTATAAAAACTTTACGATACTAGTAGGACAAACTAAACTTCCAGGAAACAGAGAGCGAGTAATTTCTTCTTCTTCACTGCAGCTTGTTGACCGATCGGCGTTGAATAGTAAATTTACTTTAGACCGTGATGCAGGAGTACAAATCCTCCATAAAATGAACGTTAATGGAGTCGTAATAAAGGAAGATATTGCGATTTCAATAGGTGAAGGTAGAAACCGAACGGCTAAAAATAACGGTGGTTTAGAATATACGGGTAGAGTAGAATTATTACCATTCGGAGAATTTAAGGGTAAGGGAGACTACGTAGCATCTGATCTAAACCGTGAAAAAACGCCAAAATTAGCAATTGGGCTTACTTATGACAAGAACTATCAAGCTTCTCTTGAACGCTCAAATTTAGGAAGTGAATTGGCTCAAACACGTACAATTAACACCTTCTTCGCCGACCTTATGTATAAGTACCAGGGATTTTCATTAATGTTTGAATTTGCAAACAGAAACACTGGCGATATAGTACCAAACTTTTCATTTATGGATGGCAGCGGTAATCTTGTCACACAATCTTTTTACACAGGACAGGCTTATAATATTGCCAGTGGTTATTTATTCCCAAACAACATTGAGCTTTCAGCTCGAATTACAAATGTAACTCCAGAAGAGGTTACAGGAAACAATGAACTTAACCAATATACTTTTGGGGTTTCTAAGTATTTTGTTGGTCATAGCTTAAAGGTACAATCTGACATATCCGTTTTAGGAGAAAAATCTAAGGAAGATAAATTAATGTTCAGACTTCAATTAGAATTAGGATTTTAATCCAAAAATTAAGTAAAACAAAAGCCCATTCCGTTTATCACAGAATGGGCTTTTTTTATGAGTAAAATCTACCTTCTATTAATTAGGAAGGGTAAATTTAAAATTTGTTCCTTTTCCCTTTTCACTGGAGAAACCAATTTGGCCACCTTGGTGCTGCACCAATCTTTTAACGGCTGGAAGCCCAAGTCCGTTTCCTTTCTCCCCGTATCGATCAAATATATTTAATTTGAAAAAGGGATAAAAATCTCATTTTTAAACTCGATGGGTATACCCTGGTCCATTATCTTCAACAACAAACTCAAACTCTCCCGTCCCTTCTACAACCTGTAATTTAATTAAAGTTTGTTCCTTGTCCCCATATTTTATTCCGTTTGAAATAAGATTAATGAAAATTTGAAGCAAAGCAATTTTATTGGTTTTAATAATAAAAGAATTTGAGTCAATCTTAAATTGAATGTTAGTTTTGGTCTCAAAAAAAATTATTGTTTCTTGAAATAAATCATTAATAATTATTTCTTCGGCTTCTGAATGCAATAGTTCTGATGACTCGCTATGTTCCAAAATCCCATTTACAAGCCCTTTTAATTCGCCACTACATTGCTTAAGTAGTTTGATCATATTTCAGGCTTCCGCACCCATTTCTGACCCGCGGTAATCAACCAATAATTGGGTAAGCCCTAATTTTATTAAGCGGTGATTTTATATCATGTGCCGCAACATCAGCAAATTTTTCTAGCTCTATATTTTTTTCCTGAAGGTCAATTGAAAAGGCCTCCAACAGTATTTTTGTTTTTCTTAATTCAAGTAAATGTTCAATCTGCTTACCCAAAATTTTTAAACTATTAAAGTGAGACTTTGAAATTTTTCGTTCTTCAGAACTCACCACGCACAAGGTTCCCAATGGGTAAATCATGATCACCTTTTAATACGATCCCTGCATAAAACACAACGTTTGGAGGACCCAATACCAAAAGATTATCTGAAAATCTAGGGTCTTTATGGGCATTTTCAAGGGAAAAATTCACCCACCCTAAATTGAAATAAATTAATTTGAACTCAGGTGAAATGGCATAAATTGAATCTCTACTATTTTCCAAAGTAGAAAAGTCAAAGGTTTGGAGATTTTGAGGAAAATCAGGAGAAAACCTTTTCATAAGATTGAGGATAATTATAAAGTATTTGCTTTTTTCAATGCAAAAAATATTCCTCAATTTCTCTCTGGCCTTTTATTCGATTTTTTTACGGAAGCAGTTGTTTTCAGGTCTTTTAGGACTCTATGAAACTAGTCGAAAACCATCATAGAGGGTCACATAATATTATTTCACAACGGGAATCCATTGGCTATGCCAACTATCCTTGGCGGGTATTTCCCATTTGTTTTTGAAATCTCCAAAAGAGCTTATTAAGTTATTGAAAACTATGGTTTCAGAATCTATCTCACCCATTTCGGCGGATGTCATGAAATTGCTCATTTCCTTAATAACTATATCTCCTTCTTTATCGCGGAAGGCAATATCGGTGCGGACAAAAAAGTTGGTTTTAAATTTAGTCTCCAGTTCTTTTACAAAACCCACAGATTTATCAATTGAACATCCCGTGGCTTGATTTAAACTTTCATCGACCGCGATTACAAGAAAACGATTGTAAACCAATTCGCCATAGGCCTTTAAATCCTTATTATGGGCGGTCCAATAGGCTAAAAATTCCTTTAAATCGGCATTTATCAATAAGGCTTCGTTGGCTAAAAACTCACGATTACTCTGGTAAACCCAAACTTTTGAATCGGCGGAAATATCTTTTGAAAACATAAAATTGATTTGCTTTACTAACGCTTGAGGCGGAAGTTTGTTTCTATCCTAATCCGTTTGCTTTGGCAGTAAGTTCGGCAATATCTAAAACTTTCACTTCTTCCTCTTTTTCAAAGTGTTTTACACCGTCGGTTAGCATTGTCATGCAGAATGGACAACCCGATGCAATGAAATCTGGCTTTGTTCCAAGTGCCTCCTCGGTACGTTCGATGTTAATGTCTTTAGTTCCTTTTTCAGGCTCCTTGAACATTTGCGCTCCACCTGCTCCACAACATAAACCTTTAGTTTTACATCGCTTCATTTCGATAAGGTCGGCGTCAAGCTCTTCTAATGCTTTACGTGGAGCCTCGTACACGCCATTGGCGCGTCCTAAATAGCAAGGATCATGATAGGTAATACGTTTTCCTTTAAAACTCTCTCCTCCAGCTGCTTTTAGCTTGCCGTCTTTTATTAGGTCCTGGATTAATTGAGTATGGTGGATTACATCGTAATTCCCTTGAAGTGCCGGGTATTCGTTTTTAAGAATGTTGAAACAATGCGGACAACCCGTCACAATTTTCTTTACACCATAACCATCTAACACCTCAATGTTTGTCATGGCCTGCATTTGATATAGGAATTCATTTCCAGCGCGCTTTGCAGGGTCACCGGTACAGCTTTCTTCCTGTCCTAGCACGGCATATTTCATCCCTACATGCTGAAGGATTGAAGCAATTGAACGGGTAATTTTCTTTGCACGGTCGTCGAAACTTCCGGCACAACCTACCCAAAAAAGAATTTCTACTTGTTCACCTTTAGCGACCATTTCGGCCATTGTAGGTACGTTAAGTTCTATATTATTTGACATAGTATTTTTTATTTATCGGCCCATTTTAGGCGGTCTGCTGGAGAGAAAGGCCATGGAGCCCCATTATTTTCAACGTTACTGAACATGTTATTAAGATCAGCGGGTGATTTGGCTTCTTCCATAACCAAATAACGACGTAAATCGACGATAATGTTAAGTGGATCAATGTTAATCGGACAGGCATCAGTACACGCATTACATGTGGTACAAGCCCATAATTCTTCTGGGGCAATAAAATCGTGCACCAACGATTTTCCATCATCGTGATCTTTTCCATGTTTATCGATATTCGCTCCAATTTCTTCTAGACGGTCACGCGTGTCCATCATGATTTTTCTAGGGGAAAGCAACTTTCCAGTTTGATTAGCCGGACATTGACTTGTACATCTTCCGCACTCCGTACAACTGTAGGCATCCATCAAGTTTTTCCAAGTTAAATCTGTCGCGTCTTTTGCTCCAAATCGTTCGATAGGTGCATCGGCTGGAGGTGGTGGCGCTGAGGGGTCAAGCATAGCTTTTACCTCGGCAGTAACCGAATCCATATTGGTAAATTGTCCTTTAGGCTCTAAATTAGAATAGAATGTATTCGGGAAACCTAAGAAAATATGAAGATGCTTGCTGTATGGGATATATACCAAAAATCCTAAAATACCGATGATGTGAAACCACCAGCATCCTCGTTCAATCATAATCAAACTAGCCTCACTCATTCCTGAGAACATGGAGGCAATGAATCCACTTACGGGGAAGCTTCCTGCTTGAATGTAATGATCTGCACCTATTGCTTGTAGGGCTTTATCGGCGCCATTCATGGTTAGAAAGGCTGTCATAAGCAAAATCTCAGTGATTAAGATGATGTTGGCATCATTCTTTGGCCAAGATGTCATTTCCTTCCCTGAGAAACGCTTAATCTTTCCAATGTTACGGCGGACAAAAAATACCACACACGCAAGGAGAACTAGCAGCGCAAGGATTTCAAAACTTCCGATAAGGAAATCATAAAGCCCACCAAGGAAAGGTGCGAATAAACGGTGAGTACCTAATATTCCATCAAGAACAATTTCTGCGACCTCGATATTGATGATGACAAATCCCAAGTAAACAAGCACGTGCATGATTCCAGCAAAGGGCCTGGCGACCATTTTACTTTGCCCTAAAGCAACTTTCGCCATGGTTTTCCATCGCTCAGCTTTTTTATCGGTGCGATCAAGGTCTCTTCCAAGAAGAATATTCCTTCGGATACTCATTATTCGTTTCCCAAAAACCACTCCCGTGGCAATCAGTAAAACGCAAAAAATAATTTGGCCTATCATAGTTTTACTATTAATTATAGTATGCTAATTTAAGGAAACATTGTATTTAAAGAATTAAATCGGCTGATTTAAAACGATTTTAAATAGAGGTAAAAAAAAGGGGCATTCAGTAAATGAAAGCCCCTTTTTAAGATTTTTATTCGCTTTTCTTTTTCCCGTGTTTGAGCACTTTTGCTTCTACATAGAAAATAACTTCCTCCGCGACATTTACGATAAGGTCTCCTACTCTTTCAAGTTTCCTAACCAACGTTAATAAGATTAATGCCTCTTGGGTTCGGTCAAGGTTAGACTTGATATATTCTGAAACGATTGCGGTTGCTTCACGGTTAATCTCATCCATCCTATCGTCACGCTGGAAAACCTTACGTGCAAGCTTAGGATTATCAGTGATAAAAGCCTCAATAACGTCTTCAATCATTTTCCCGGCAATGTCGTGCATTTCCTCAAAATGCGTTACTCTAATAAGTTCCGGATCGATTTTATTTTTTGAATCTTGAACATAACGCGCAATCCCTTCGGCATTATCTCCTAATCTTTCCAGATTAGCATTAATTTTTAATGTGGAGAATACGAAACGTAAATCAATCGCTACAGGGTTCAAAAGGGCAAGAATGTTCTCACACTTTTTATCGATATTAAGCTCCATTGCATTTACGCGTTTTTCATTGAAACGCACTTCTAATGCAAGATCCTTGTCAAATTCAAGAAGTGCCGCGATACTTTTGTGAAACTGCTTCTGCGCAAGCTTCGCCATATCTAAGGTATCCTCTTTAAGCCTTTTAAGCTCCTCGTCGAGGTGAATAATATGAGACATAAACTATTTTTTAATTTTTTTTAAATACAACAAAATCAACCGAATCGTCCGGTAATATAATTCTGAGTCCTTTCCGATTTAGGGTTGGTAAAGATGGTTGATGTTAAGTCGTGCTCAACCAAGTGTCCCATATAGAAAAACGCAGTGTAATCACTTACCCTAGACGCCTGTTGCATATTATGCGTAACGATTAAAATGGTATATTTCTTTTTCAATTCGAAAATTAATTCTTCAATTTTCGCAGTTGAGATAGGGTCTAAAGCCGATGCTGGCTCGTCCATCAAAAGTACGGTTGGCTCAACAGCCAAAGCACGGGCGATACACAACCTCTGTTGCTGACCACCACTTAACTCCATCGCCGATTTTTTCAACTCATCCTTAACCTCATCCCAAAGAGCAGCTTGTTTTAATGATTTCTCTACACGTTCATCTAAAAATTTCTTATGGTTTTGTCCGTTTACACGAAGTCCGTACGCCACATTTTCATAGATGCTTTTTGGAAATGGGTTAGGCTTTTGGAAAACCATACCCACACTCTTGCGGTGATCGTCGACATTTATTTTTTTAGAATAAACATCTCTACCGTCCATCAAAATTTGGCCATCAACCGTCACGTTATCGATAAGGTCATTCATTCTATTAAAAAGACGAAGGAATGTAGACTTACCACAACCAGACGGGCCAATCATAGCGGTTACCGTATTTGCTTTTATGGTAAGGTTAATATCATTTAACGCCTGTTTTTGGCCGTAATACAGATTTACATTTTTAGCCTCCAATTTAAAGGGACCTGTATGTATTGATGAAGCTTTACTAGCTTTTGATTTTTCCATTTTAACTTCCATGAACGATTTAGTTATTGGCGCGGACCTTGTTACCGAAATAACGGCGCAACCAAGACGCTAAAAGGTTTACTAATAAGATTATTACTACAAGAACTAATGCAGTCCCATACGCCATTGGACGGCTGGTTTCTACGTTTGTTCCACTTGTCGAAATCACATATAGGTGATAAGGTAGCGCCATTACCTGATCAAAAACACTTGAAGGTAATTTGGGTAAGAAATAAGCTGCTACGGTAAATAAAATCGGTGCTGTTTCCCCAGAAACCCTTCCAATAGAAAGGATAAGTCCAGTAATTACGTTTGGAAATGCGATGGGTAAAATTACTTTTTGTATAGTCTGCCATTTGGAGGCTCCAAGTCCATAACTGGCTTTTCTGTAAGTATCGTCCACTGCCTTTAATGATTCTTCCGTCGAGCGGATAACCACGGGAAGGACTAAAAGACCCAGGGTTAATGAACCGGCAAGAATAGAATCTCCAAAGCTTAGTTTATTTACAAAAACTGCCATCCCGAAAAGTCCGAAAACTATGGAAGGAATCCCTGCCAAATTGTTGGTCATCATTCGAATAAGTCGGCGAAAAATGCTGTCGCTAAGGTATTCGTTCATAAATATTCCCGACATCACACCGATTGGGAATGCGAAAAGACATGAACCAATTATCAGGCAGAATGTACCCACAATTGCAGGCCAAATACCGCCCTGAGTCATTCCATCCTTTGGAAAGCCAAAAATGAATTCCCAGCTAATTACTGAAATTCCACGCACAAAAATAAATGCAAGGATGGCAATCAATAATAGGCAAATAGAGAATGTAATTAAACGAAAGGATCCGAACGCAATGTTTTGTCGGATTCTTTTCTTTCTTGCTACCGTAGACCCACCACTTCCTGAGATCATTACGTTTAATATCTTTTGAAATTTACTCATCGTCCTAACCTTTTTTAAGTGATTTTTTAGAAGAGATAATCTCCACAATGGTGTTTATTAAGAAAGTGAAGATGAATAAAATACATCCTAAAACGAATAGGGCTTTATAATGAGCTCCCCCAATTGGGGCCTCACCAAGTTCTGCTGCGATTGTTGCAGGGATAGTCCTCACAGGCTCTAAAAACGAACCAGGAATAACCGCAGCATTTCCAGTCACCATAAGCACGGCCATAGTTTCACCAATGGCGCGGCCTACACCAAGAATAGATGCAGTGGTAATACCTGAAATACTATAAGGAACAATAACTCGAACAATAGTTTGCCAATGCGTTGCCCCTAGGGCTAAACTTGCCATTTTCACCGATTTAGGGGTAGATCGAATAGCGTCTTCAGACAGAGTGATAATTGTAGGAAGTGCTATAATACCCAACATAATGGAGCCTGCAAGTGCGGTTTCTCCTACTGCTAGATTGAATACTGACTGAATATAAGGCACGATAACCACCAATCCAAAGAATCCATAAACCACCGATGGGATACCGGCTAACAGTTCAATGGTGGGTTTTAAAAATTTCAGGATATTGGGATGAGCTATTTCGGCCATGTAAATGGAAGCTCCTAACCCAAGTGGAATTGCAATAATAATGGAGCCAAGGGTTACCCATAAGGTTCCTAAAATAATGGGTAGAATTCCGAAAATTGCAGCAGGTTTTGCTGTTGGATACCAAGATTCACCAGTTATGAAATCAATGATGCTATTGTCGGCAACAAAAACATCTTGGAGCCCATCAGGCATATATTTTTCTGGAAAAATCGCAAAAATTCCTGGCGTCGACTCTACATTAGTCTGAATAATGGCAGAAAGATTTTCAAAGGATTCTCCTAATTGTTCTTCGTCATAACGTTCACTAAGGTAATCGAAATCGAAAACGGTTATAGGTTCATCATTGCCACCCAACATCTTCCAATTGACGATTTCACTTTCGTAAATAAGGCGAATTTGATCGGCGTCAAGCTCTTTTACAGGATTACTCTCATTAATAACGAGTGCATATCCCTCACTAACTGGAGGGACAGAGAACAATCCAAATCCTTCCCGGAAAAGGAAAACAATAATTAAAATTACCGCTATTGAGGATACCGTTCCACACAGCCCCAATAGGGATTTTATAAATACTTCCTTTATTTGTTTACCCTTCACCGGTTACTAATTTATATTAATTAAAATAAAAAAGGCCCCACAAAGATAAAACTCTAAGTGGCGCCTTTAAAACATTTACGTCAATTAATTAACATTACTTTCCCATTGCAGCAGGAATGTATCCCACTTTAGAAACGATGTTTTGTCCTTCCTCAGAGAAGATGTAATCTAAGAATGGCTTTACCGCCGATTCTTTACTATTTAAGTAGTAGTAAAATAACGGACGAGTGATTGGGTAAGTTTTATCTTCAGCAGTCTCGGCGCTAGGAACTACGAAAGTCGCACCCTGGTCGTAAGAAACTGAAAGCGCTTTAACCGTTTTTTCTAAATAAGCCAATCCAACATATCCAATAGCACCTTTAGTTTGAGTAACCGATTGAATGATTGCACCCGTTGCTGGCATTAATAAAATCTCAGCACCGAATTCTTTTTTATTGTTCACGACTTTTTTGAAGAAATCATGAGTTCCTGAAGATGACTCACGGCTGTATGCAACAATCTTCATGTCATCACCACCAACTTCTTTCCAGTTCTTTACTTTTCCTGTGAAAATAGCCTCTAACTGCTCACGCGTTAATTGATTAACTTTATTATCGGCATGAACCACAATTGCAAGTGCATCGTAGGCAATAATTTTTTCAGTGAATGCTTTTCCTGATTCTTCAAGCTCAATTTTCTCACCTAATTTCATTGGACGAGAAGCCATTGCGATATCTGTATTACCTTCTTTAAATGCAGCAATACCCACACCAGAACCACCACCAACAACGGTAATTGAAGCTTCTGGGTTCTTAATCATGAACGACTCAGCTTCTTTTTGAGTTAATGGAAGAACAGTGTCACTACCTTTTATGGTAATGTCAAGCGTAGCTTTTGTAGCTACTTTATTTTCTGAATTTTGCTCACTAGCACCGCCACAGGCTGCTAAGAAAAGTCCACTAAGGGCAACAAATAATAATTTTTTCATTTTTCTTTAGTTGTATACAGGGTTCATGTTCCCGTTTGTTTCAATTGCAAATTAAGTCATTTGCATTTAATCTAGTATTATCCTAATGTTAAGTTAATGTTAATTGATGCAAGAATAAAAAATCCCCCACCGACTTAAGCCAATGGGGGATAAAAATTTATTATACAATTCTTAGTTTTTCACAATACGTGTTACGCCTAAATCTCCCTTAGACGAAATAACTTTTACTAAATAAACTCCCTTCGAAAGACCAGAAAGGTCCAATGCAGACTCATTTTGGAATGATGAAATTAAGCTCCCTGTCATAGAAATAACCTGAACTTGGTATTCTTCAATTTGAGAAGGAAGGGTTAACTGTCCACCATTTTCAAATGGATTTGGAGCAAATGAAATGGTCATATCAAATTTATTGTCGGCTATAGCAGAAGCTACATCGGCGATTACAACCGTTTGACAGGCTTCATTTCCACCAGCCGAGTTTGAAGCTGTTAAACAAACTTCATAAGAACCTGCTGCGGCGTAGGAATGAGTTGGGTTTTGTTTGTTTGAGTTAGTACCATCGCCAAATGACCATGCAAATGTGGTTGGGTTATTTACACTATTATCAGTAAAAACCACTTCCGTTTCGCTAACTGCAAAGTCGAACGCAGCCTCAGCGGCAATAACGGTAGAGGTTACATTTACCATTTTTGTAAAAGTATCAGCTCCAGCTATATTTTCAACCACAAGAACAACCTCATATTCTCCTTCAGCAGAATAAGTATAAGCTGGACTTTGCTCATCAGACGTTCCACCATCGCCAAATGACCATGACCAAATTTGCGGATCATTTTCACTTAAGTCAGTAAAGGATACTTCAAATTTATCGGCGATTAAAGAAAAATTAGCCACGGGTGCTGCAGAAACGGTAATAAATGATTCTTTCAACATTGTGTTTGAACCCGTTGAGTTTGTAACCACCAACATCACATCATAAGTTCCGCCCTTACTATAGGTATGGATTGGATCTTTCTCTTCTGAAGTATTTCCATCACCAAAATCCCAAGCATAAGCATCAGGATTTCCTTGTGAAGTGCTTGAAAAATTTACTGGCTCATCAGTATTTAAGTTCGTCTTGTTTGCTTCGAAATCGGCCGTTGGCGCTTGTGGTGTTGCAGTACCCGCTTCCACAATAATATCATCGATATTCATGGCGTCAGTATTACAAAATCCAGTTGTAGACAAATAAGTAATCCATCTTAGCTCTACAAAATCAAGACCTTCTAATGCAGCAGGTAATGCAGTTGGTCCAAATTGCGTTGCCTCAACCGCATCAGATTTTCCAATAAAATTATTGTCGGCTAAATCCACCCATACACCGTCGTTTGCTGTGCGGTACTGTAACTGAATATGGCAAGTATTCTGAGCACTTGCCAAAACGGTAGATCCTTTCCAACTCACGTTTATATCTGAAGCTCCTTTTGTATTTAGCGCCACGTGGACTGCAAGAGGTACTCTATAAACGATTGTTTCGGTTCCCTGCGTTGCCGAGGTACAATAGGTTCTTATGGTTAAACCATTTTCACCTGCATTTTTCAAGAATCCAGCGGCATCTTGTCCCTGACCTACACTATAAGGCCCTACACCTTGTAAATCTGTTGGGGCTTGTGCATAACCTGCAGGGAATTCTGGGGACTCGGTGGCTCCCATTGATTGAATAAATTCTGTAGAACTTGGATCAGAATATCCCCCAAAGGAAAACTTGCCATTTGCCACAACATGTGGAGTTAACTCTAATTGAGCATAAGTGTTTAGGGCTCCTGCCGCAAGGACTAGGAAAAAGAATAATTTTTTCATTCTAAGAGTAGTTTATGTTTTAGTGTTTAAAATTTCGACCAGCGAGTATTTAAGCCAATCTACACTTTGACCTTAAAATAGTACAATGGTTGCATATAAAAATCCCGCGCCACATAATATGTAGCACGGGACCGTCAAACATATACTCAGGAAAGTATTACAGACTGTAGGAAAGCCCTAAAGAAAAGGTTCTCCCCACATTATAGCTTTGGAAAATGTAAGCCTTGTTATTGTATTCAAGTTCTTTCGAGAATCCTGAATTAAGAATATTATTTACTCCAAACTTTAATTTCACATTTTCTCCCAATGATTTTTTCACGCTTAAATCCAAAATCTGCCTTGAGGATTCATAAATATCTGGCGTCCCATTCAAGCCTACCTCAGCAAGTCGCTTACCATAAATATTTACCGACAATACCACATCTAATCCAAGTGAATCGGAGGAGTAAGATAAGTTGGCATTTACGATGAAGGGCGATTGATCTTGGAATGGTCTTGAGTTTTCAAACTCTGGGTTGAAATCACTTATTATTTTAAACTCTGTAGAATCAATATCAACTTTGGACTTAATTAAGGATACGTTAGCGCCTAATTTTAAATTTTGAAGTTCAGGAAGGATAATTCCTAAACCTTTTCTCAATTCAAACTCTAGCCCATACACCTTTGCTTCGGCAACATTTTGAAATTGGATTTCAGGGTTTGATGATACTGGCGAAAAGGTTTTAATTATTGGGTTTTCGAATTGCTTTAGATAACTGCTCACTGCGAAAACATCCCCTGGAGCAGGATAATATTCATATCGTAGGTCGTAGTTTTTAATTTGCGTACGCTCTAAGTTTGGATTTCCTACATATACAAATCCACCAATAAAGTCAAAGGAAACAAAGGGTGCCAATTCACGCATATTCGGGCGAGCCAAGGTATGTGTGTAAGACCCTCTAATGTTCATTTTTTCGGTCAGGTTGTATACTAAGTTTAGGGAAGGAAGAATATCGAATTTTTTGATTTCCCCAGTTTCCTTTGTTGTGTCAGCACTACTTACTAGGATATCGGTTTTTTCTATACGCGCACCACCAATAAACTGCAGCTTCGGCGCAAGCCTTAACACAGTCATTGCATAAAAAGACGTGATGGATTCGTTTCCTTGGTACTGATTTGAAAGAATAGTCTCGTCGGTCATGAAGTTACCAAAGACTTGCCTGTTTCTCGCACTATCATAACCAATGATTCCTGTATTGGCATCGGCAAAGTAAGCGTCCACATCACCGTTGTATCTTTCGCCATCACGACTTTGAACTTGGAATCGGTTTTCCGTAAACTTTCTATCTTTTGTTGAGTAGTAGCTACCAAATTTCACCATATTCTCCTTGTTCATTTCCTGCAGGATGGGCAAAGAGAAATCAATTCTTGCTTGGTATTGATTGTCGACCAAATCCCTAAAATAATGGAATGGCAAATCATACTCTGAGGGAGAGATAAAGTGCAAGGAATCACCACGACGGTCGCTAGCGAAGAATTTCAAGTCTGGCTCATGCTGAGAAGACTCAGTATATCCACCACTCCAGTTCATTTCCAGACCTTTAAACTCGTTAAACGTGTGTTTCCCTTCAATTTGGTAAGTTTCTAACTCCCTTTCTAAGTAATGTAGCGTTCTAGTTTCAAACACATTACGGCTATCCGAAATCACACCCGGATAACTACCTGACTGGTAGCGAGTAACTATTTCGGCATCGTGATTATAGATTGCATTAAAGCCAATAATATGATTTGGATTAAGTTTAAGCGCCACTTTAAAAAGCCCTCCTACTTGAGGACTCTCGACACTTTTATGGTCGTCGAACTCGTAAATTCTATTTAATTCTTCAGCCTTTCGGTCAGATAATTCCCAACCAGCAGAAGTCCCATTTTCAAATCCAGAATAACTTTTATTATAATTTAGACCTCCAAATACACCCAAGGTTTTTCCTAAAAACGGGAACTGGTTTCCCATTGAAAAAGCCATTCCAGAGTTAAGCGGAGTAGACTTGGTGGTCGTTGTGTAGGATGAGTTTATTGACTTACTTGTGGCATCAAGAATCGCAGCTAAAGAATCGCTTTTACGTGCCGTTATTGGAAAACTACTCACCATGTTTTGAGTAACCGAAGGATCCTTTAAAAGTTCAGGTAATTCCCTTGAACGGTCAAATCCTATCCATGCATTATCACCGGTACTGTGAGTTAGGAAATTATCTGATAATGACGTTTCCGTGTTATATCCCATTGACGTTGAAAATCCCAGGGTAAGCTTCTCAGGAAAATTTTTAGTGGTGATATTAATATTTCCACCTGTAAAGTTAGCAGGTTGATCAGGGGTGAAGGTTTTGCTTACAATAATATTGTCAAGCATATTGCTTGGAATTAAATCCATTTGTACGCTATTCTTGTAAGGATCTGTTCCGCTTAGATTTTGTCCGTTAAGTTGGGTATTTGTATATCGGTCACCTAGCCCACGGACTACCACAAATTTCCCACCCACCACTGTGGCTCCAGAAATTTTCTGCATACTTTCGGCGGCGTTGCTACTTCCGTATTTTGCCATTTCTTGAGAAGAAATCCCATCTTGAATGGTTATAGCCTTGGCTTGGATAGCAAGCAATGAATTTTCAGTATTTTCAATTCTTCTTGCTTGAACCATAACTTCACCTATTTCCAATAAAGAAGGTTCCATTTGGAAATCAAGCTTTACCGCCTGACCTGCTTTTACTTGCACATCAGTAAATTTTTTCGTTTTGTAGCTCATATAAGAAGCTACCACATTGTATTTCCCTGGTTTTAGGTTGTTGATGGAAAAATTTCCATCAAAATCAACCACACTCCCATTTGTAGTACCCTCGATAATCACAGTAACTCCAATTAATGGAAAAGCGGCTTCCTTGTCGGTAACTTTTCCTTTTATTGAACCGCTTTGAGCAAAAACCCCAAAAGGGACTATTATTGCCACAATTAGCGTTAATAAATTCTTCATTTCCTTTGGTATATGTTTGTTTGAAAAATTCCCTTCATAAGCGCTAAAGGCTTATGAAGGGAATAAAATTTAACCGTTAGGTTAAAATTATTTTGCAATCATTAGACCACTTACTGTTCCTGAAGCAGTAGTGATTGAGTAAATGTATGTTCCTGCAGATACCTCGTTATTGAAGTTTACCATGTGAGATCCAGCAGACATTGGAGCGTTCTCTAAAAGAACCGCCACAACCTTACCCGTGATATCAGAAACTTTAACCGTTACGTTATCGTTCGATTTCAAGTTAAATGGGATCACCGTTGAACCTGTGAAAGGGTTTGGGTAGTTCTGAAGAGCAACTTGATTATTTCTTTGAGCAATTCCTGTAACGGCTGATAAATGTCCGTACTCATCAAGAGCGGTCCATCCTTTTAACCATAACAAATCACCAAAAGCACCTTTGTAAGAAACTTCCGTAAAGAACTCATCACCTGTTGGGATAGAAGCACCCGCTTTCATAGCAGCTGAACCAGCTGTTGGGCGAGGATCTAAACCACCATCATTTGAACGGCTGATAGCTGTTAACCCTGGATTTTCAATAGAGTTATTGTTGGTAGTAAGGTGGCTGATTAAAAACTGAGCCGTTGAATCTTCAGCTTCTGGAGTTGAACGAAGTAAACCGTTTGTAGCATTTACTTCAAACTTATCTCCTGCTCCGAAATCGAAGAATAAGTTATTTAATAGGTTTAAATTTCCTTCTTCCATTCTTTGACGGCTGTCAACACCCTTAGCTTCTGGCAGATCTTCTACCTCTAATGCGTGGTTTGCAAACCCTTGAAAAATTGAATTAGCATAAGTACCGCCTGCGGCATCACGGAAGTGAATTGCAGTAGAGTTTTTAGCAGCAGCACCAACACCAGAACCAATATAAGTAGCATTATAAATTGTTGGATTAGAATAAGGCGTTTCTCCATCTGGCTTAGCACCATCATGTTCTCCAGCGTTATCAGCATCATCAGATCCTAAAAGAGCGAACCAAAACTGACCTTTTCCGCGGTATCCTAAGTCGTAATCTACTGCATCATCACCACAGTAAGAAACTGCAAGGTGAGTTACTTGAGCAGCACCTCCAAAGAATTCAATACCGTCATCGCTGTTAGCAATAATTTCGATGTAGTCAAAGGTTGTTCCGCTTCCAACACCACCAAGTGTTAAACCGTTTATCTCATCACCTGGAGCAAGTTCAGCCCCACCGTGACGGATAGATACATATTTTAATGTTCCGCTGTTATCAGCATCATTAGAACCACCATAAACAGCTCGAGATTCAGTAGTAGGAATCCCTTCGATATTAGCAGTATCAGCGGTTACAGCAACATTACCGTATCCTAAGATTACTAATCCTCCCCATAATCCACGATCTGTAGCTTCTAGGTCTGTTGCATTGGTTACATCATCAATTTCGGCAGTAAATATTACTGGCTCCGTTGAAGTTCCAATCGCGTTAATTTTTGCTCCTCTGGTAATAATTAATGCAGAGGCATTGTCTCCAGATGTAGGAGTTTCTTTTCCTTTAATAACAGTTCCAGCTTCAATATTTAGAATTCCTGCGTTTTCTAGGAATACGAAACCGTTCAACATGTAAATGTTGTTTTTTGTCCAATTGTAAGTTTCACCACCATTTAAATCAGCATCGGTAACGTTAACAACAGTTTGTGAAAAACCAGCAAGGCTAAATAACCCAAGCGCCAGTGTAGAGAATAATACTTTTTTCATTGTTAATTTTTTAACTTTTGTTTGATGAAGGGATTTCTTTCCCTTTCATGTTACAAATGTGCAGTATCATCATTACCTGTAAATTAATATGGCATTAAGTATTGATTAAGAAAATCTGGCTGAGTTAATATTAAATTAACATTGGCTGGCAAGATATTGAAATATAGCCTTTTAAAATTTGTTCAATTGAGTTCCCTGCTATTAACTTAAGTCCAAAAAAGTTTTTGATTATCTTTACGATTCTATAAACCAATAATAATTTTATGATTGCCCACATCAATGATAAGACCACTATCCCCGACCTTATCCGTAACGTTTTGCAACACGGACAAAAGCAACCATCAGACACTTTCCTGCAATTCAAAGGGAAAGATGGCTATGAACCCATCTCCTTTGAAACCACAATAAATAATGCAAAAGCAGTAAGCGCATACCTTTATGACCTTGGAGTTAGAAAAGGGGACCGTTGTGCACTGCTTATGGATAACTGCCCTGAGTTCGTGTTTTTCGACCAAGGTTTGCAGCATATTGGCGGCGTGAATGTGTCTATCTACCCCACCCTTGCCGAAAAAGAAATTGAATACATTCTTAAGGATTCAGGCTCAAGAGCAGTAGTCGTTGGAAATCCATTTCTACTAAAGAAATTATTGAAGATTGCGGTCAATTGCCCTGAGCTTACGCGGATAATTCCAAAGTTCGACGATCTTTCAAAAATTAATATCCCTGAAGAACTTGAAGAGAAAGTGACCACTTTTTCTGAGATCCTTAAAAAGGGAAACGAGATGTTTAAAACGCATGAGGCAGCGCTTCACGCAGAAAAAGAACTTTTGTGCCAAGACGATTTGGCCGCGTTAATTTACACCAGCGGAACCACAGGTACTCCTAAAGGTGTGATGCTTACCCACGGTAATTTCGTGACCAATGTTAAGGCAGCTCTTTCTGTGATTACTCAGATTTCTGGAGAGGATGTGTTTTTATCTTTCCTCCCACTTAGTCACGTATTTGAGCGCACGGCAACGTATTTGATTTGCCTTACTATGGGCACTCAAATAGCTTTCGCCGAAAGCTTAGAAGCCTTGCCAAAAAATATGATGGAGGTAAAACCTACCATTATGGCAGCTGTGCCGAGGCTTATGGAGAAAATCCACGACAAAGCCATGAAAAACGGCACTTCTGGTGGTGGCTTAAAGCCGAAGATTTTCCTTTGGGCAATTAAAGTGGGAAGTAAAGTCCGCGAGCTTAAAGAACAAGGAAAATCTGTGGGGCCATTCTTGAATTGGCAACACGGCCTTGCAGAAAAACTTGTTTTCTCTAAAGTCAAAGAAAAAACTGGCGGAAGAATCCGCTTTATGATCACCGGTGGTGCGGCGCTTCCACAAAATGTAGGAGAATTCTTCGGGAACTTAGGAATTAAAGTTCTTGAAGGATACGGACTTACCGAAACCAGCCCAATTATGGCGGTAAATACTTTCGACCGACAAGTTTTTGGAGCAGTAGGAATTGTTCCTCCAGGGATGACCGTGGCTATTCAGAATTACGAAACCATGGAGATTCTTACTGAGCAGACGTATGAAACCTACGATCCTAACTACCAATGCCCCGAAGGTGAAATCATCCTTAAAGGCCCTAACGTAATGAAAGGGTACTGGAAAAAACCAAAAGAAACCGCTGAGGTTATCGACAAAGACAGTTGGTTCCATACGGGTGATGTAGGGAAGTTTGAAAAAGGCTACCTAAAAATCACCGACAGAATAAAAAACATGCTGGTTAACGCTTACGGGAAGAACGTTTACCCTACACCAGTAGAAAACACTTATTTACGAAGTCCTAAAATTGAGCAAATGTTCTTAATCGGCGATAAGCGCGAGTTTATTTCGGCGATTATTGTACCAAGCCAAGAGTTACTTCAAGAAACCTTCAATTTACCGAACTCCTTCTTTGAGGATAAAGATCAATTTATTGAAGACGACTTTGTAAGGGATTGGCTAAAGGAAGACGTTAACAAATTGTCTTTGGATCTTGCCAAGTTTGAGCGGATTAAAACGTTTAAAATTAAGCGCGTTCCTTTCACTTTAGAAAGTGGTGAGTTGACGCCAACGCTTAAAACCAAGCGAAAGATTATCATGGAAAATTATGCTCCACAAATAGAAGAGCTTTATTCGTAAAGATTCATCTTTTTTAAAACATCAACAATATCTAGGCCTCCTACTAAATGTAAAGTATGGAGGCCTACTTTTTTTGCCCCTACTATATGTTGAGAGCTATCGTCTATAAAAAGAGTTTCCTCAGGATCTAAATCATTTTCAATCATCACCTTATCAAAAATGTTAGCGTTAGGCTTCCGTAAACCCATTTTGTGGGAGTAATATGTTTTATGGAAATAGGCATCCATATCGGCTTGACCATATGCCGACTTGGTGTATTTAAAGATATGCTTAAGGTGAATTTCGTTGGTATTGCTAAGCAAATAAGTTGGGCATTTTTCTTTAAGCTTTAAAAGCATCTCTAAGCGGTGGGCAGGAATTGTGCCCAACATGGCGTTCCAAGCTTTAAAAATTTCAATTTCTGATTTTTCACCACCAAAATGAGCGTTCATTTCTGAACAGAATTGTGAGGGTGAAATTTTTCCTGTTTCGAGATTATCAAAGACTTCAGTTTGTCTAAGCTGAGAAAACGCCAGGTCAAAATCACGTAAGCCCATGGCTTTGAAAGCGTTAATGGTAGCATGGTAATCAATATCGATTATCACCCCACCAAAATCGAAAATGATGTTTTTTATTTTTGTCATCTTATGCAATTATGGGCAATAATCTTTGAAAGTGCAAGGATGTAAAAAAAGCTTGAGGAATTTTAAATTTATGTTGAATAATTAAAGGTAAATAACGTTCTTTGCAATCCCATTGGGCCCATAGCTCAGTTGGTTAGAGCACCGGACTCATAATCCGTTGGTCGCAGGTTCAAATCCTGCTGGGCCCACTACCAAATCCTCGTCAGCAATGGCGGGGATTTTTTGTTTTATTCCCAAAAATTCAATTCGAATTTTTTTGTTTTCCAGAAAAAATATTGCAAAAAAAAAAAACGATTAAGTTTGCGTTC
>JBLIKP010000026.1:0-26669 GCA_047635375.1 Sphingobacteriales bacterium
AGTGCCTTTCAATCTAAGTTTTCCATAAGGGAGAGCAAGCTCATCTACAATGGTTAACGATCGTTCAATAGGTATTTTTTCCTTTTCCAACCAATAAGAAACCGCTTTTCCGCTTAGGTTCATGTAGGTCGATGGTTTTATTAGAACCAACGTCCTCCCCTTAAATTTTATAACAGCCTTATCCGCGTAACGAGAGGAAACAAAAAAAGCATCCCCGTCAGTACGGGAATGCTTTTTAATAAATTTATCTATAACCATGAATCCTACATTATGGCGCGTAGTGGAGTAATCAGACCCGATATTTCCAAGACCGCAAATGAGGTATTTCATGAGAAAATAGGAATAGTCTTATGCTTCTCCGCCTTCAGTCGCTCCTTCAGCAGCAGCTGGTGCAGCATCATCATCATCCTCAGCAACTACTACGTTACGTGGACGAATTACACTTACGATAGGTAAACCTGCCGAAGAAATGATTTTGATGTCACCTAATTGAAGGTCATTAACTTTGAAAGATTTTCCCATTTCAAGAGAAGTAACATCTACTTCTACGTGTTCTGGTAAATTCTTTGGCAAACCTTTAACCTTGATACGACGTAATTTTTGAATTAAACGTCCACCTAGCTTAACACCTTTTGCAGCTCCTACAATTTGTACAGGAACTTCCATAGTGGTAGCTAAAGATTCGTCAATTTCAAGAAAGTCAACGTGCAAGATTTTTTCAGATACCGGGTGGAACTGAATGTCTTTCATCAATGCAGTAACTTTTTTAGACCCTAAGTTAAGATCTACGAAGTGAGCTTCAGCAGTATAAACTAACTCTTTGAAGTCGTTTTCAAATGATGAAAAATGAAGCGTTTCTTTACCTCCGTAAAGTACACAAGGTACTTTACCTTCGTAACGTAATTCCTTTGCAGAAATTTTACCAGTAGAAGATCTGAGGATTCCTTTTAATGCAACCGATTTCATTTTATTTTAATTAATGTGTTTCTAAATCAAATGTATGTAAGCCTTATTTGCTTACATGAAATAAACTGCTGATTGATCCGTGTTCATTAACGTTTATTATAGCGTTAGAGAATAGGTCGGCAACCGACAGTACTTTAATTTTTTCGCTTTCTTGTTTTAAAGGAATTGTATCACATACAATTAGCTCCTCTAATTGAGAATTAGCTATGTTTTCATAGGCTTTTCCTGAAAGGACTGGGTGAGTACACACAGCTCTTACGGTAGAAGCTCCTTTTTCTTTTAATAATTCAGCAGCCTTACAAAGTGTACCAGCGGTATCACAAATGTCGTCTACTAAAATAATGTCCTTGCCAGTTACATCACCAATTACGGTCATTGAGGCAATTTCATTAGCACGTTTACGCTCTTTGTCGCAGATAATAACATCGGCTTTAAGCGCTTTCGCAAAAACTCTAGCTCTATGTGCACCTCCCATATCCGGAGATCCTATTACTAGGTTAGGTAATTTAAGGCTTTCAATATACGGTAAAAATATTACCGATGCATCTAAGTGATCCACCGGGATATCGAAAAACCCTTGAATTTGCGCTGCATGCAAATCCATTGTCATTACTCGGTCAGCGCCGGCAGCGGTTAGCAAATTTGCTATAAGCTTTGAGCCGATAGCCACACGTGGCTTATCTTTTCTGTCCTGACGAGCCATTCCGAAATAAGGAATAACTGCAGTAATGTAGTGTGCCGAAGCACGTCGAGCAGCATCAATCATTAATAGTAATTCCAACAAATTGTCAGAAGGCGCTATTGTTGATTGAATTAAATATAAATCAGAGCCTCTAACCGATTCATTAAAATAAGGCTGGAACTCGCCGTCGCTAAACTTGCTTACCTCAACATCCCCAAGAGGTTGGTCAAAGGCTTTAGCTACTTTTTCTGCTAATTCTTTTGATGCGCTTCCTGCGAATAATTTTACCGGGTTAAATCTAGATGGCATAGAGCCTTATTTTACGGTTTAAAAGTGCTTAAAAATTTAAATTCCCCGCCCAGTTACAGGACGGGGAATTCAGTATTGCTTGTTGTCCGACCAGGGCTCGAACCTGGACTCTTCTGTACCAAAAACAGACGTGTTGCCAGTTACACCATCGGACACTATCCCGTTAGGGAATGCAAATGTAAAAATTCCCGAATGATTATTCAAATAAAAGACCTGAAAAAAATCACAAATCTCTATTTTTTTTTAATTTTCAGGGCCTTAAATAGAATATATGTGTGAAATAACGTTTTTCTAACGGCCTCCTTCGGTCCTTTACCGAAAATATTTTTTAATTTCGGCAGTTCAAATAAGACCTAATCGATTAAAAAATATGTCGAACTTCAAAAAAATCAATATCATAACAGGGTGGTTAGTATTTCTAATAGCCACCATTGTTTATGTTCTTACGCTAGAACCCACTGTTAGTTTCTGGGATTGCGGAGAATTTATTGCTGCTTCTCTTAAAATCCAGATTATGCATCCTCCAGGGGCACCAATGTTTGGAATGATTGTAAGGATGTTCACGCTTCTTGCAGGTGGAAATGAAGAATCAATAGCATTCTTTGCTAATATGAGTTCGGCATTTTCGAGTAGTTTTACTATTCTTTTTCTATTCTGGACAATTACTCATTTAGCTAAAAAACTATTCCCAGCCACAGAAGAGGAGTCGACTGGAAACAATATTGCAATTATTGCCAGTGGTTTTATTGGAGCTCTTGCTTACACCTTTTCAGATACATTTTGGTTCTCAGCGGTTGAAACTGAAGTTTACGCAATGTCGTCGTTCTTTACGGCCATTGTATTTTGGGCCATCCTTAAATGGGAAAATGTTGCTGATGAACCTCGTGCAGATCGATGGTTGGTTTTTATTGCATTCTTAATGGGACTTTCTATTGGTGTTCACCTTTTGAACTTACTAGCAATTCCAGCAATCGCCTTTGTTTACTACTTCAGGAAATTTGAGGTTACCAAAAAGGGAGTTCTTATAACCTCAATAATTGCAGTCGCAACTTTAGGAGTATTCAATAGCCTAGCTCCAACCTTGGTTTCTTTAACAGCAGGGTTCGACCGCTTCTTTGTGAATACTTTAGGTCTGCCTTTCTTTAGTGGAGCATATTTCTTTATCGCCTTATTAATAGGTGGCTTTGTTTACGGAATTCTTTATTCTCATAAAAAAGGTAAATCAGTATTGAACATGGCGCTTTTATGCGCGTTTATGGCAATTCTAGGATTCTCACCCTATGCCACTACGGTTATCCGCTCAAGCGCTAACCCAAGTATCGATATGAACGATCCAGAGGACCTTTATAGTCTTGTTTCTTATATCAATCGTGAGCAATATGGTGATAGCCCGTTATTAAAAGGAAATCATTTTGCAGTTGAAGGAAAAGATATTTCAAGTGTTGAAACCAATAAAGAAGACTATATCCGCAAGGACGGCAAATATGTAAGTATTGGTAAAAAAGTTAAGCGTAAATACAGTAACGATGTGCAAATGTTGTTCCCACGTATTTATAGTCACGATAATCCAAGCCATGTTAGCTTTTACCGTCAATGGTTAGGGCTTAAAGAAAATCAAATTCCAACTTTCGGGGACAACCTTAGATTCTTTTTTACCTACCAGGTTGGGCACATGTATTTCAGATATTTCATGTGGAATTTTGCTGGGCGTCAAAACAACGAGCAAGGACATGGTGAGGTTGATCAGGGGAATTGGATTAGCGGTGTTAAATTTATTGACGCAATGCGACTTGGAAATCAAAATAATCTCCCTTCTAAGATTACAGGAAATGCAGCTCATAACAGATTGTATTTTTTGCCTTTTATTTTAGGATTATTAGGTCTATTCTACCATTATAAAAAGAATAAAAAAGACGGATTAGTAGTTTTGATGCTATTCTTCTTTACTGGAATGGCAATTGTGTTGTATCTAAACCAATATCCTTTGCAGCCAAGAGAGCGTGATTATGCCTATGTGGGTTCGTTTTATGCCTATGCGATTTGGATTGGATTAGGGGTATTGGCAGTTTATGAGTTTGGAAAAAAATATTTAAACCCAACAACAGCATCAATTGGATCCCTTGTGATTTGCATGGCTGTTCCAACCCTAATGGCAGCCGAAGGATGGGATGACCATGATCGTAGTGGGAAATACACTGCACGTGATATCGCAAAAAATTATCTTAACTCATGTGAGCCGAATGCAATTCTATTCACAATGGGAGACAACGACACTTACCCATTATGGTACGTTCAAGAAGTTGAGGGTTACCGCACTGATGTCCGTGTTGTAAACCTTAGTTTACTTGGAACTCCTTGGTACATTGATCACCAAAGAAGAAAATATTATGAAGGTGATCCACTACCAATGAGCATTCCGCAAAGCGCAGTTATTAAAGGTAATCGTGATTATATCCCATTATATGAGCGTATTAAAACTCATGCCGATGTAGATAAGGTTGTAGACTTCGTTATTAGCGATAGCCGTGAAACCAAAGGCGGACGCGCTGGTCAAGAAATTGATTACATGCCATCTCGTAAATTGAAATTAACCATCAATAAAGATCAAGTAATTAAGTCAGGAACAGTATTAGCCTCTGATAGCAACCTGATTGTTGATGAGATGACTTGGGAGATAAAAGGAAATGGAATCTTTAAGGACGATTTAATGATTCTTGATATTCTTGCCACCAATAACTGGGAGCGACCAATTTATTTTGCAACTACCATTGGTAGAATTGGAAGCAAGGAATTTATCGGTCTTGACAAGTATTTCCGTCAGGATGGACTTACCTATCGTGTGGTTCCTATTGAAAACAACTTGTTAAAACAAGGTAATGTAAGGCTTAATACTGAAGTAATGTATGCTCATATGATGAACGATTATGTGTGGGGAAATATGGATACCGGGAATATTTATGGTGATCCAGAAACCACTCGAATGACCGTAAATCTGCGTAATCATTTCTATAATCTTGCAGCTGCAATGTATAATAGCGGCCAAAAGGATAAAGCAATGGCTGCCTTGGAGAAAGCATTGGAAGTAATTCCTGATCGTAATATCCCATACAACTATTCGGTTGTGCAATATGGAGAAATGTTCTATAAACTTCAGGCGCCTGAGAAAGCTAATCCAATTATGGAGATAATGGCTGAGCGTACAGAAGAGAATATCCTTTATTACTCAACCCTAGGCGGGCAAGAACAAGAAGCCGTTAGGTATAGCCTTCAACGAGAATTTTCGATTTATAGAAGTTTATTTATGCTTCCAAAGCAATTCGGTCAAACAGAATTGGCAGAACGTTTGGAAGCTCGTTTCAATGAAATGCAGCAGGAATATCTAAGTTTAAAATAATTAAGAATAAATTAATTGCCCCGATCCAATAATGGTTCGGGGCTTTTTTTTGCCCGTTTTATTGGGAATAAATGAACACTGCCCGGATTTTTTTTAATTTAACAGCAAATTGAATTACACATGAAAAGTATAAAGTGGAACGCCATTATTGGATGGATTGTATTTTTAATATCCTTTGTTACTTATACTCTAACTGTAGCGCCAAGCGTGAGTTTTTGGGACTGTGGTGAGTTTATAGCGGCATCAATGAAAATGCAAGTGGCTCACTCTCCGGGGGCTCCGTTGTTCATTTTAATCGGAAATTTATTTTCCAAATTTGCTTTTGGAGATTTAACCAAGGTTGCATTTATGGTAAATATGGTCTCGGTGGTGAGTAGTGCATTCACCATATTTTTTTTATACCATACCATCGTTTTACTCCTTAAAAAAATCAAGAATGCAAACAGCATGGCGATTTTTACGGCCGCGGCAATCGGTGCAGTTTCTTTTGCATTTACAGATACTTTTTGGTTTTCGGCAGTGGAGGCTGAGGTTTACGCGCTTTCATCGTTAATGACTGCTATTGTTTTTTGGGCAATGTTGCGTTGGGAGAAAGATTCTGACAAGGCTTTCGCCGATAAATGGCTTTTGTTAATTTCTTTTGTAATCGGACTTTCTATTGGTGTACATCTATTGAATCTATTGGCAATCCCTTCCCTTTGCTTTATTTATTATTTTAAGAAAAGGACAATTTCAATTAAGGGTGTGGCAATAACAGCGGGTATTTCTGTATTGCTCCTTTTCTTGGTTCAATATGTGATTATTCAGTATTTAATCAAGGGAGCAGCGAAGGCTGAGCTTTTTGCGGTTAATACTATTGGATTGCCATTCAATTCTGGAGTAATCATTTATTCATTAATGATTTTAGGGGTAGTCGGCTATTTTCTTCGAAAAAGCTACAAGGAAAGGAAGGTCAATTTACACCATAGTTTGCTTGCTTTTTGTTTTATTCTATTGGGATATAGTACCTACTCCATGGTAGTCATCCGCTCACAAGCGAACCCAGCAATTGATATTAATAATCCTGAAAATATATTCAACTTAATTTCCTATTTGGATCGTGAACAATATGGTGATCGTCCGCTTTTAAAGGGAAGAAATTACAACGCAAAAGCCGTTGGTTTGCAAGATGGCAGGGAGGTTATCCGTAAAGTGGATGGTGAATGGAAAATTGTTGGTAGAAAGCTTGAAGCACAATATAAGGATGACGACCAGACGATTTTCCCTAGAATGTATAGCGCAAATGCAAAGCACATTCGAGCGTACAAACAATATGCAGGAATAAAAGGGGATAAAAACCCAACGCTTGGAGACAATATTTCTTTTTTCAGAACCTACCAGCTTAATTGGATGTACTGGCGTTACTTTTTATGGAACTTTGTAGGTAGGCAAAATGATAGTCAGGGTTATAGCGATAATTTTCAGGGAAATTGGATTTCAGGGATAGAAGTTATTGATAGAAGCCGATTGGGCCCACAGGACAATTTAACAGAGAGGATGAAGAATGATAGAACAAGAAATGTGTATTTCTTCCTTCCGCTGATTTTAGGGATTATCGGCCTGGTTTTTCATTTTCTAAATGCCAAGAAAGATGCTTGGGTAGTGCTTATGTTATTTCTTTTAACCGGAGTGGCAATTGTGGTCTATTTAAATCAAACTCCATTTCAACCGAGAGAAAGAGACTATGCCTATGTGGGTTCATTTTATGCTTTTGCCATTTGGCTAGGAATAGGTGCGTTTGCAATAATGCATTGGATAGGTAAGGGGAAAAAATGGGCGCCTCTACTTGGGATAATAGCGATTCCCGTTCCCGCCACATTATTGGCTGAAAATTATGATGATCACGATAGGTCCCAAAATTATATTGCACGAGACATAGCATATAATACCCTTATTAGCCTTCCTCCAAACGCCATTTTCTTTACAAATGGAGATAATGCCACTTATCCAGTTTGGTATTTACAGGAGGTTGAGAATGTACGCCCCGATGTAAGAGTGGTTAATATAAGTCTGCTTGGAACAGAATGGTACATTGACCAACAAAAATTTGTAACCACCGGGAATCCTCCGTTACCCATTTCTTTAGAGCGTGAGCAATACTACGATGAAGTAAAAGAAATGGTCAGGTTTAAGGACGGGGAGATAGCCGGGTATACCCCGATAAAGGATTTAGTGGATTTCATTAAATCTGACAATCAGAAAACAAAAATTAAAGTTCCGGCCTATGGAATGCAAGATTTCTATCCGACAAAAAACGTTTCACTGTCCCTTGATACAGCCTTAATTAAAAAGCTGGGTTTAGTTACTCAAGAGGAATCCAAAAGACTTTTAAACGAAGTTAATTTTAGAATCCCTAGAGGGATTTTAAGAAAATCTGACTTGGTTGTTATGGATATACTAGCCAATAATGACGGCTCAAGGCCGATTTGTTTCAGCTTAATGATCGGAGAAAGTAACCTTTACGGATTAAAATCATTTCTGGAATTAAGGGGGCTAACCTATCAATTTAAGCCCCTTAAGGATAAAAAGAGCAAAATATCATGGGGTTATATAAATGACGATTATCTATTTGATTTATTAGTTAATAAATTCAAATGGGGAAATTTAAATGCCGGAGGAATGGTTCCACCTCAAGCCTTGTCAATACAAGGAAATCTTAGAACAATAGCTTATTTGTTTGGTCAGAAACTGCTTAACCAAGGGGAGGGTGAAAAATGCTTGGAATTACTGGATAAATTCGATCAAGAAATGCCAAAAGAATTTTTCCCTAGCGATGGCCAACTTGCAAAGTTCGTTGATTTATATTTAAAAGCTGGGGCAGCTCAAAAGGGAGTTGAACTTGCAAATGAAATCATGTTCAACACCACTCAGGAATTTGACTATTTGGCCAAACATGGTCGTATTACCAAGGCAAACAATAAAAAAAGGATGCAGGCCTTAGTGAATTCACAAGGACAGATAATTAGGGCGCTTAAAAACAACAACGAGCAAGATACTGCCGCAATTTATGCGAAGGATCTTGCTCGTATGCAAAAAGTTGTAAAAGCCTTATAGACTTTGTTTAGACTTTTTTTCTGGGGCTTTAGACTTTTTTGGTGCTTTTAAAGATTCGGTAACTCCCATGGAGCAAAATTTATCGATCCTTTTTGCAACGCGGTCTTCAGCGCTCAATTCAAAAAGTTCTTTCAGATCTTTTTTGATTTTAGCTTTAACGCGTTTTGCAACTTCTGGTGGATTGTTTTGAACTCCTCCAAGCGGCTCTTTAATAATATCGTCAACTAAGCCATTAGCATACATATTTTCGGCAGTTAGCTTAAGGCAATCGGCGGCGATTTCTTTATTATCCCAAGTTCTCCAAAGGATTGAGCTACAAGATTCTGGAGAAATAACAGAGTACCAAGTATATTCTAACATGTAAACCCGATCTCCAATACCAATTCCTAATGCACCACCTGATGCACCTTCACCTACAACAAAGCATAAGATTGGAACTTCAAGGATGCTCATTTCAAGCAGGTTTCTGGCAATAGCCTCACCTTGGCCACGCTCTTCGGCTTCAAGTCCTGGATAAGCTCCTGGAGTGTCAATGAATGTGATAACGGGGAATCCAAATTTTTCAGCCATCTTCATTAGACGAAGCGCCTTTCGATAACCCTCTGGTTGGGCCATCCCGAAATTACGGTACTGACGCATCTTAGTATTGGTTCCTTTTTGGTGACCAATGATAACGCATGTTTGCCCATCCAAAGTTCCAATTCCACCAACGATGGCTTTGTCGTCTTTGAAATTTCTATCGCCATGCAGCTCGATGAAATCATCGAATATCATGTCAATATATTGCAGCGTATAAGGACGGCCTACATGGCGAGAAATTTGCACCTTCTGCCATCCCGTAAGGCTACCGTAGATGTCTATTTTTAGTTTCTCGATTTTCTTTTCAAGTTCATTAGTAGCATCAGTCATGTCGACCTTGCTCTTTTCAGAAACTTTTTTGGCACTTTCTAATTGCTCGTATAATTCGGCAATCGGCTTCTCAAAATCAAATGTAAACTCCATAGATAGTGGTTTTGTTTAACAAAGGTATAGATTTTAACCCTTTAGAAAAAGGTTGAGAAAGGTATAAAAAAAAATCGTCCCACAAAGAGTAGGACGGCACGTCGCTATGAGGTTTAATTTCTGTACATGCGCCGGTCCGGAGATGACCTGAAACGACTGTTATTCAGGGGCAAAGTTTTTCAGTTTACACTACCTGTGTTAATGTCTTTGTTTAAGTAATTTAGTGACATAAGTTAAGTCAGGTGTAAGAGCAATTGTTTTAGGTAAATCTCCCGCCAATGTCTAATCTATGTGGTTTATGCAGACAATTTATATATGTTTAGTTTTTTGAGAACATGTTCTTTTAATTAACTTTAAATCCGAAAACGAAATGAATATGAAATATCTTCTAAATCTCCTTATTGCTGGATTATTTTTGCTTTCCGCATGTACTCCTAACAAAGAAAAATTAAACAAATCTATTGCCAATCATGAGTCTACAGTGGTGAACGACCAGCTTGGATTGGTTGATTCAATTGCAAATAAACTTGTGCAGGAGTATATGGAATATGCCGACCTATATACAGAGGACTCTAAATCGCCCGCTTACCTATATAAAGCAGCGGACCTTTCCAATGGTTTGGGAATGCCTTTAAACGCCATAAAATTGTACGAAAGGGTTTACTCTGATTTTCCTGAGTACGAAAAGGCACCATTGTGTTTATTCATTAGCGGTTTTATCTACGAAAATCAAGTAAGAAACATAGGAAAAGCTAAAGAAAAGTATGACTTATTCTTGGAGAAATTCCCTAATCACCAGCTAAAACATGATGTTGAGGTAACGCTAAAAAACTTAGGTAAAACTCCAGAAGAGATTATTCAAGAATTCGAAAATCAGTCATTTTAAAGAAAAAGGATCCACAGCCACAGTAGGTTCATGCAAATGCCTTGAATCCAAACCAATTTCATCGCTCCCGAAAAATCGGCTGCAGCTGGATTGTTAAAAGAATTTACCGCCCAATAGAGAAAATATAGGGTAAGTGGTAAAAGGGGTGTTAAATTGATTATTCCCATTTGAAAATAACCTGTGGCACTAGCGGGAATAAATAAACATGCCGAAAAAATAAACGTTCCCCTTATTCCTAAGACTCTGCTTAAAGTAAGGTCACCTCTTTTTTTGTCTTCCTCATGTTGATATATCTGGGTAAGCGGATAGCCAGCACCAATAATCAGTGAACAAAACATTAATATTTCTTTATTTACCCACAAATATTCAAGGTTTAGTAATTCTCCCGAAATAGCATGATCGGCAAACGCATAGATCCAAGCTCCTTGAAAGAGGGCAATTGTGAAAAAGCTTAGGAACGGGAATTTTTTTAAGCGAATCCGTGGGTGGCTATAAGCTCGGCTAATTAGAGTGTATACAATAATTCCAAAAAGAAAAATAGGACTAACCGCCCAAGCCACTATCCACCCTAAAATATCCAATAAATTGCTAGCAAATAAAAGTTGTTTATCGATAGGGGGGGGAGCCTTAATTAAAGCAACCTCCTTTTTATCCTTGTCGTAATAACTATTGAACCCGTTACTTGCAGGGTATATAAATATATGAAGGGAAATAAAGGCAAGGATTGCATTAGTCCAATCAATGTCAGATGCGAACGCCAGGGCCAATCCAAAGACAGGCAAAAGAAAAAAAGAAAACAACCACCGAAGGTGGATTAATGACGCTGATAATTTCATTTCAATAAGATTACATCTGAACCTCTTTAATTATAGTAAATGTAGTTAGATTTAAACTTCATGGCGAAAAGTAAATTAATTTCCATTTCCACAGCAACACCAATGTTTGGGCACAGGCAGAAAGATATCGAAACTTTTATGTCCCGAAGGGCTCCTCAGGAACCTGATAGGCTAAAAAAAATCGCCGATCTATATGCTAACTCAGGAATAAATAATCGACACAGCGTGTTGAAAGATTTTTCTGAAGAGGGGGATTTCTTTTTGGAAAATGATGAAATAAATATTGATGCAAGAATGAAGAAATATCAATCGGAAGCTCCAATTCTAGCAAAGGAAGTTGCCGAAAATTGCATTAATTCAGGGATAAAAAAAGAAAGTATAACCCATGTGATCACCTTAAGTTGCACGGGGATGATGGCGCCAGGATTGGACTTTTATTTAGTGCAAGATTTGGGATTGTCAATTAACGTGGAACGGACAAACATAAATTTCATGGGATGTTTTGCCATGTTTAATGCCTTAAAAGTTGCCGACAATATTGCAAGGGCTAATGAAAATGCTGTGATTTTAATTGTTGGTGTTGAGCTTTGCACCCTTCATTTTAGAAATGACGATATTCCACAGCAATATTTGGCAAACGCTTTATTTGCGGACGGTGCAGCGTCGGGAATCGTGGTAAATGAAAATAATCCTCTAGGTAAAAAAAGCGGATTCCTTCTGGACTCCTTCTTTAGCAGTATTGTCCCTAATTCTGAGGAGGTGATGAGCTGGAAAATTTCCAACAATGGATTTCTAATGAATTTATCCCCTCGGGTTCCCGTTTTATTGGGAAGGCATTTAAAAGCAGGTGTTGATGCATTGCTTTCTAAGTCAAATGAAATAACTAAGATAGAGCATTATGCGCCTCATCCTGGAGGTGTAAGTGTTTTAAAGGCTTTCTCCGAAGCTTTGGATATTGAAATAGGGGAACTTGAAAATTCCTTTGAAGTACTTAAGAATAATGGAAATATGTCCTCCGTCACGGTGTTTTTTGTGTTAAGTAAATTGTTAAAAAAATTGACCGAAAAAAATCATAATGAAAGTATTCTTACTGTTGCTTTTGGTCCTGGGCTTACTTTAGAAACTGCATTATTAAAATACCAACATGCCTAATTTCAAAGTCAGATCACATAAAACCGAAATTATGGATGACCCAGGGTTATCTCGTGAACTGTTGGATCCAGTGTTAAAAGAATTGACTTTTATAAATAGGAAATTGGGCGGATACAAAACTTCTTTAAAAGGAATTGAAGAATTGATTGGAGAAAAAAATAATTTTTCTTTCGCCGACTGGGGTTGTGGAGGGGGAGATACGATAATAAAAGTCCATTTGCATTTTAAGAAAATAAATATCCAAACAGCATTGTATGGCTATGATTATAGCCCATCCGTGGTGTCATTCGCTAATGAAGTTAAGCCCCGAGAAATAACAATTAATTATTCGGTTGCTGATATTTTGAGTTCTTCAAGGTCAGTTGAAGGCGTTGATGTATCTCATAATTCCCTTTTTTGCCACCATTTCAAGGATGAAGAACTTGTAATCATTATTAAAAAGATGCTAAGCCAATCCCGCCTCGGTATTGTAATAAATGATCTTCATAGACATCCAATCGCCTATTATTCCATAAAAATATTAACCTATTTTTTTTCTAAGTCGGCAATGGTTAAAAATGATGGACCATTATCTGTTTTAAGGGCATTTAAGCGTAAGGATTGGGAAGTAATTTTGAAAATGGCGGGTATCAAGAATTACGATTTGAAATGGTTCTGGGCCTTTAGATGGCAATTAATTATACCGAAAGATGGAAACTGTTAGGACTGAGGTTGCAATAATTGGCGCAGGACCAACGGGTCTAGTTGCAAGCCAACTTCTTGCCAAAGAAGGTGTGATAGTGCATGTTTTTGAAAAATCTGAAATGCCTAAACACAAAGTTTGTGGTGAGTATATTTCCAAAGAAGTTTTTCAGTTTTTAAAAGATTTAGGAAACCCATTGGATGAATCGGGTTTTGCTGAAATAAATAAATTATCCCTTTCAGGGCCAAATGGGGAAGTGCTAAATACTGACCTGGATTTAGGGGGCTTCGGCTTAAGCCGATATAAATTTGATGAATTATTGGCCAAAAATGCCGAGAAAATGGGCGTAGTAATTCATGCCAATACTGCAATAGAAAACGTTGAAAAAATAGGCGGTAAATATGTTTTAACCACAAAGTCCAATGAGAAAATCTATGCCAATTGGGTGATTGGCGCACAAGGAAAAAGAAGTGAGCTAGATAAAAATCTGAAAAGAAAATTTTGGAAAAAAAGGAGTCATTTCATGGGCGTAAAATATCATGTCAAAGGTGATTTTGATGAAAATTCCATATTCTTGGATATTTTTAAGGATGGTTACTGCGGATTTAGTAAAGTCGAGGGTGATTTATTCTGCCTTTGTTATTTGGTTAAGGCAGATAAGTTGAAGTCTGCCGGAAGTATTGACGCAATGGAGGCCGAAATTGGAAGAGAGAATCCTCGCTTTGCAGAAAAGTTATTGAAGGCGGAAAAAATTAATGAGCAACCCCTGGTGATAAATCAGGTAAGTTTTCTTGAAAAGGAAAGATCACACGATGGGGTGATTATGGCAGGCGATGCCGCGGGGATGATTTCGCCACTTTGCGGGAATGGCATGGCAATGGGGATTCAAGCAGCAAAATTGGCGGTAGAAAGTTATCTTAAATACCCTAAAGATGAGGCTGCCCGAAACCGGAAATATGAATGGGATTGGAACCTTCGTTTTAAAACTCGTTTCTTGGTTGGGAGCATTCTTCAAAATCTTTTTTTTAACCCAAGGATGATTAACACAGCCATTAAATTCTTGGGAAGTCGGCCAAGAATAACAAAAAAGATTATTTCTTTAACTCATGGGATTCCCTTGAAGTAAGGGTGCTTTAAAATCACATTTTCAAATCTAAATACTTAGCCTATCTTTGGGAAAGAGGCTCGACCTATGAATATTTTTGATTTAGGATTTATTAAACTCGGTGTTTTTGATATTATCGATATCATCGTTTTTGCTTTTATCATTTACCAAGTGTACAATTTGATAAAGGGTACCATTGCGCTTAACATTTTCGTCGGATTATTATCAATTTACCTTTTTTGGCTTTCGGTAAAAGCGCTTGATATGCGTTTATTGTCTGGAGTATTGGATGCATTTATTGGAGTTGGAGTAATCGCCTTAATTGTTGTTTTTCAACAAGAGATCCGAAGATTTTTAATAATTATCGGTAAGAATTCTGCGGTTACCAGATCAAAAATCTTCGGTGGCGGACCTTTTTGGAGTAGAAAAACGGCAGGAAATAAATATAATTATAAGCCAATTATTGATGCTGTGGCTAACCTATCGAAAACACGCACCGGTGCAATTATCATTTTTCTTAAGCATGTCGAAGATTATTCTTGGGCAAATAATGGGGTGGAAATCGACGGAAAAATTTCAAGAAGATTAATAGAAAGTGTATTCGCAAAAACAAGCCCCTTGCATGATGGTGCTTTGATCATTACTGAAGAAACCATTAAAAGTGCCAGTAACATTCTTCCTTTAACCGACCAACCCGATTTGCCAACCCATTTTGGATTAAGGCATAGAGCGTCTTTGGGAGCGACTGATAATAATACCGATACTCTAGCAATTATCGTTTCTGAAGAGAATGGAAAAATATCCTATGCATTCAGCGGAAAAATCACCACAGCAGCGAACATTGAAGAAGTTGCTCAACGTATCACCGAATTCTAATTTAAGGTCATTCTAAAATTAATTCCTTTCAAATTTTTTTGCTAAAACTCTATCCATTGAAAAACATACTTATTTGTAGCTCTATCTTTTTAATTTCCATGGGTTTCGTTTTTGGGCAAAATGTGCCCAATAATGCCGAGGACACTAGTCCGATCAAGGTTGGAGAAAAACTGCCTAATGCCAAAGTGACAAATATAACGGGCGATGAGATTTCTCTTAATTCGCTTGTCGCGGAAAAACCTGCGATTCTTGTGTTTTATCGTGGAGATTGGTGCCCGTATTGTATGCGGCACTTAGCTCAAATTGAAGAAATTAAAGATCAATTAACAGGAATGGGTTATAATCTATTCGCAATTTGCCCCGATAAGGTTTCTGAACTCCAAAAAACAGTCGATAAAAAGGAGCTTTCGTACACTTTCCTTAGTGACAGTAAAATGGACGCAGCCCAAAAGCTTGGTATAGCCTTTAAGCTGGACGAACCAACGGTGACTAAATATAAAGGATACAACATTGATTTGGAACGTAGCTCGGATCAAAATCATGGAATGTTACCTGTCCCTGCGGTTTTTCTTGTTTCAAAATCCGGTGAAATTCTGTTTTCTTACACCAATCCCGATTACAAAAAGCGTTTAAGTCAAACAGAAATTCTTTCTGCTGCCAAAGAAGCGCTTTCAAAACGCTAACTTTGACCCATGGATTTTTTCTCAGTAAAGAATTTCGAAATGGTTGCTCGTACTTTGGGCGGCCTTGAGCCTTTGTTGGCTCGCGAATTAACAGCATTAGGCGCGACAAATGTAAAAGAAGCAAAGCGCGCAGTTACCTTTAATGGTGGCATGGAAACAATGATGAAGGCGAATCTTTGGTGCCGCACTGCACTTAGGATTTTAATTCCAATTCATAAGTTTACCGCAATGAACGAAGAAGCTCTTTACGAAGGCGTTTCTAAAGTGAAGTGGAATTCTTTTATGACCATTGACCATACCTTCGCTGTCGACTCAACTACAAATGGAACAATCTTTACGCACTCAAAATACGCTGCTCTTGTCACTAAAGATGCAATCGTAGATCAGTTTAGAAAAATCGAAGGTCGCCGTCCAGATGTTGATACCGAAAAAGCCGATTTAAGAATCCATATTCACATAAAGCAAAGCCTAGTTACTATCTCCTTAGATAGCTCTGGAAGGTCACTTCATATGCGTGGATATCGCGGACAAGAAGTTGATGCACCAATAAACGAAGTGTTAGCGGCAGGAATGATAATGATGTCGGGATGGGATAAGAAAAGTGATTTCTATGATTTCATGTGTGGTTCAGGAACTATTCCTATTGAAGCCGCATTAATGGCTTCAAATCGTGCCCCAGGATTGATTAATCCGGATTTTACATTTTTAGGATGGGATAAAACGGATCAAAAAACCTGGGACAAAGTGGTTGAAGAAGCCCGGAAAGCTGAAAAAGCTCCAGAAGGAAAATTCTTCGGTTCCGACATTGACGGAAGGGCCGTAGGTGCGTCAAAAAGCAACGCACAGGATGCGGGGATATTCGACTTAATTAATTTCGAAAAAGCCGATTTTAGGAATGTAAAGCCAGAAGCCGAAGGAGGGTGCCTTATCGTCAATCCGCCATATGGAGAGCGTCTTGATGATACAGATATTGGTGCCCTTTACAAAGAAATTGGGGATAAATGGAAAACAGATTTCCCCGGTTTTAACGCATGGATTGTTTCTTCTAACATGGGTGCTTTGAAAAAAGTCGGCCTACGTCCAAGTAAAAAATATCAAATGTTTAACGGCCCCCTCGAGTGTAAACTTCAGGGATATGAGCTTTATTCCGGTTCTCGGAAGGAAGAGTAATGGCCGTAATTTATTCTAATGATTTTAAACCAAGTTTGGGCCTGATAAATCCTCATGTCCAAACCATTTATCCTTCCTTATTTAGAAATGTTGAAGGGGTTACATATTCCCGTGAACGCATCGAAACACCCGACTCCGACTTTTTAGACTTAGATTGGAGTGTAAAGGGAAATGATAAACTCGCCGTGGTGCTTCATGGATTAGAGGGTTCGTCTGACCGTCCCTATATAAAAGGAATGGTTTTGGCCCTAAATCAGGGCGGGTTTGATGCCGTTTCTATGAATATGCGTGGGTGTAGCGGGGAAAATAACCGCTTTCTTTATGCCTATCACAGCGGAAAGACTGAGGACCTTGAAACGGTAATTCAACACATCCAAAATAAATATTCTTATTCAGAAATTTCGCTTATCGGATTTTCCCTTGGCGGAAATCTAATAATAAAGTATGTTGGGGAGAAGGGTAATAACATTGCTTCTCAAATTACTAAAATGGTGGCCGTATCGGCACCAAATAACCTCCAGGCTTGTAGTGAAAAACTAACGCAACTTACAAATTTCCCTTATAACTGGAAATTTGTAAATGATCTTATTCGCAAGTCAATTGAGAAGGGATATGAAGGGCCTAAAACCGGAAGAGTGATTCGGAAAGATCAGGTAAAAACAGTAATTGATTTTGATTTTTGGTTTACCGCACCGGTCCACGGATTTGAATCTGCTTGGGAATATTATCGTCTAAATAGTGGTGAGCATTTTATTGAAAATGTCAAAGTTAAATCTTTACTTATTACTGCTCAAAACGATCCGTTTTTAACAGAGGTTTGTTTCCCCATTAAGCAGACTAAAAGCCATAAATACGTCGATTTAGAAATCACAAGACATGGTGGTCATGTTGGATTTATGCCTTCACTTTTTTCCCTTACCTTTTGGCATGAAAGTCGGGTTATGAAATTTTTACTTGAGGGAGTTTAATTTGGTTTTCAAAGGGCCAATCTCCGTAAGGCCAAGAATTATTAGTAGGTAAATCCCATAAAAAGCTAAATTCCCAAAACCGAAAATGTACATGGTTGTCAGGGCACTCCCCAAATAACCCCCAATGCCTAGGAGAATAATTCGACCGATAATTAAGCCAATATTCACATTCATCTCTAATTTCAGCCTATTTTTTACATTCATCATGAAGGTAAGTGGAGAAACTATAAGGACGGCACACATCCAAGGGATTAAACCTTTGGCATAATCACCTGAAATCGTCCATTCTTCCCCAAATACAAAGGCGAAAAGTGGTGTTGAATAAAAAAGGATTAAAAGAAAAGGAGCTATGGAAATTCCACTCAAAAGCTTCAAAGTACTTAACGTTACCTCCTTTAGTTTTTCAGCTCCTAGCTTGTCTGCTCTTGCTGCACGTTCGTAGAAAACCTGAGAAAAGGCACTCCCTACCATTCCCATTGGTCCAGCCAAAGCCCTGTTTACAAGTGCGAAAAACCCCAAAACTTGTTCGCCAAAGAAAATAGGTAATATAAAAAATGGCAATTGCCTTGATAATGTATTTAGCCAACTTCCAGCTATTGCAAATTTTGGATAATCTGAATAGGTAATTGCGACTTGCTTTAATTCCGCTTTAAGCGGATGAGTACTCGGATTTGACCTTAGGGTCGGAATTAAGATTATTAAATGAATGATTCCTGCAACAATTTGACCCAAAACCAACCCGACAACTAATCCAGTCCGAATGTCTAAATAATATCCTAAAGCCATAGCGCTCGAGGCTGATGTAGCTGAGGTTACTATTCTCACTACCGAAAGGGCTTTGTATTTTTTTAATCGGTTAAGTAAGAATTGTGATGGAAGATTTATACCCGTGAATAAGAGAGCAATTGGGATCCAAAGTGGCCAGTTTTCAATTATTTCAACAGAAAATAAATCCGCAGCTATGGGTGTTAGAATAATTATCGGCAGGAAAGTAAAGGCAGATATTACAACAGCAAGAAAAACACAAAGGCGGTAAAGGGTGACTGCTTCTTTTAATTGTTTTGGGATAATTATTCCTTGATCATAACGGCCATTAACCACCTCTCCACCAATTGCAATAAATGCTGAGAATATCCCGTAAATACCAAATTCAGTAGGTGTGAAAATCCGTGTCAAGAAAACCGACAGTCCCAAAATCAATACCTGACTCAGTACTGAACCCGTAAATAACGTGGCGACATTTTTTAGATATTTTGTTTTTAAGAGGTTGGGCATAATCCTGTAATTGGTCTAAAGATATAGAAAGTAAATAATTGAACTCTTCGTTTTCTATTAAATTCTGAACGGCATATCCTGAAGTTAATTTCGTCCCAACCTTTTTCTTTAACTTTGCGGCATGTCAATGACCACTACTTTGCGTCCAGTAGAATTTGTAAACTGGGATACTGTCGATTACCAAGATGCTTGGGATAGACAAGAGGTGCTTTTTTCCAAAATTGTACAGCAAAAAATTGCAGCGCGTGACATTCCTATTCAACAACAAAAAATCACTGATAGTTATCTGATTTTTTGTCAACACCCTCATGTGTATACCCTTGGGAAAAGCGGCAAACCTGAGCATTTGCTTTTGGATGAAAAAGGTTTGAAGAAAGCAGAGGCCGTTTACTACAAAATTAATCGTGGAGGTGACATCACTTATCATGGCCCTGGACAAATTGTAGGGTATCCCATTGTTGACATTGAAACCATGCCAAATTGCATGTCTGGTAAGTTTGGAGATATTCATAAGTATTTAAGGCTAATAGAGGATGCAATAATTCTGACTTTAAAAGAATACGGAATTGAATCTAGCAGGTACGATGGTTTTACTGGGGTGTGGATAGATGCTGATAAACCAACGGCAAGAAAAATATGTGCGATTGGAGTACGGTGCAGTAGATGGGTAACCATGCATGGGTTTGCCTTTAATGTCAATACCAATCTTGATTACTTTAAAAACATAGTTCCTTGTGGGCTTGATGATAAGGATGTGACAAGTATGGAACGAGAATTAGGGGTTAAACAAAATTTCAATGAGGTGAGCCATGTCCTTAAAAAACACCTTTCTGTTCAGTTAGGTATTCAGCTCAAATAAATACTTTCTAAAGGAGCATATTTTTAGAATCTAATTACCTTAATACTCTAAAGGCAATTGTTAATCATGAGGAAATTTTTCAATTATTTAATGGTTATTTTAATATTAACCAACATCGTGATTTTTATTACGGGCCATTCCTATATTTATAAGGCACTAGTTTATCAGCAGCCAAATATCGATGATCTGGAAATATTCGAAACCCGATTAGTGGAGGCTTCAGACGATTTTAAAGAATGGCCAACCTTCCCTGATTTCAAAAAAGCTGAGCTTTCTTATGAATTTGAATCCACACTTAATAAATTTGAATCCGTTGCATTTTTAATTGTACAGGACGATAGTATTTTGATTGAAAAATATTGGGATGGATATGGTCCAGAGTCACTGTCTAACCCATTTTCTGCTGCAAAAAGTGTTGTAGCTACCCTAATAGGAATAGCAATTAAAGACGGCCATTTAACCGGAGTGGACCAACCAATTTCAGAAATATTAAATGAGTTTAATGAGAAGGGCCGTGAAAAAACAACAATTAAAGACGTGCTCAATATGACGTCTGGCCTAAGTTTCAGCGAAAGCTACAGTACTCCCTTTAATCATACCACCGATGCCTATTACGGTACTGATCTGAAAAAATTGATTTATTCTCTAGATATGGTTGAAGAGCCGGGTACTAAATGGCGTTACAAAAGTGCTGACACTCAAGTGCTAGCCATGATAATTGAAAAGTCCACTAACATGAGTCTAAGTGATTACGCCTCTAAGCGGTTATGGAAGCCTTTAGGGATGAAGCACAACGCTCAATGGAGTTTAGACAAAAAGGATGGAATAGAAAAAGCATATTGTTGCTTGTACAGTAATGCTCGTGATTTTGCTCGTTTCGGAAAATTTTGGTTAGATAGTGGTATTGTTGATAGCGTTTCTTTGATTTCAAAAGATTTCTTTAATTCGGCTATTACACCGGTTATGCTCCCGGATGACGAAGGAGTGATTGTTGATAATTACGGGTACCAATGGTGGTTGATGAGTCACAGAGGGTATAAAATCAACTATTGTCGCGGAATTCTTGGTCAATACATTGTTTGTATCCCGAAATTGAATGCCGTGATGGTTCGTTTGGGACATAGGCGTAGTGAAGAAAAAATTAATGGCCACCCGGCTGAAGTGATAACCTATATTGACGAAACCATCAATATTCTAGAGGGAAAATAAATGAAAATTGGAATTGTAGGATGTGGTTGGTTAGGAGACAGAATTGCAAGTCATCTTGTAAGTAAGGACCATGTTGTGGTTGGAACCACCACCTCTATCGAAAAGACATTTAGAAAGGAAGGCTTTTGTAAAGTTCAATTTTCTTTGGGAGGAGAAAGTGCCGATTTACCCAAAGAACTGCACGAATGTGATGGGATAATAATTGCCTTTCCACCCTCTGCTGGTAAAAAAAGAGTTAGGGATTATCCATCTATGGTGAACCAGCTCCTGGAGCAATTACATCCAACAATAAGGAGCATAATATTAATTAGCAGCACCGGAGTATATCGGGGATGTACAGGGGAGGTTAATGAAGAGACGCCAGTGAATGATGTAAAAAACTTGTTGCTTGGCGCGGAAAAGAATTGCACGTCTCATTATCCGAAAATCACCTCAACTTTAAGGTGCGGCGGGTTATTTGGCGACAATAGAATCCCTGGTAAGTATTTTGCTGATAAGAATTTAGAGGAAGATGGGGCGGCTTTGGTTAATTATATTCATTTTAGGGACATCTGTATTTTTATTGAAAAAATTTATTCAAAGGAAGTGCAGCCTGGACGTTTCAATCTATGCTGTCCAAAACATCCATCAAAAAAGGAAGTTTATAAAGTAGCTTCTAAAAAAGGACGATTCGAAATGGCAAGATTTACCGAAAACGGTAAATCATTAAAAACCCATTTAGTAAATTCTGATAAATTTGCTGAAGCTATGGGGGAGGATTTAATTTATCACACACCCTTAGAGTTTGATTATTTCACTGAATAAATAAAAAGAATGAATTTTATAGTACGCTTATTACTTACCGCTGCCGCTGTTTTAATTACGTCCTACGTTTTGCCAGGAGTGGAGGTTGCTTCTTTTCCAGATGCAATTTTAGTAGCGGCAGTTTTAGGACTGTTGAACACAATCGTTAAGCCAGTTTTAATTGTTTTAACCATTCCAATAACTTTCATTACCCTTGGTGTTTTTCTTCTGTTTATTAATGCCTTTATTATCCTTATCGCCGATTATTTGCTTGATGGTTTTAGGGTGGATAATATTTGGTGGGCACTTTTATTCAGTTTAATTCTGTCCATTATTAATTCATTAATAAAGCCTAAAAAAGAAAAACCCTCCAGGGGACCTAGTGATAAAAGCAAGGACATTGATGACAATCATTTTGATTCATACGAGGAAGTTAAGTAATGTTTGTGGATCGTAATGCGGAATTTGGCAAGAGACTAAGAGGGGCTGTTCGTGTACCCATAATTGCCCTATTTCTAATGTGGGGAACGAAGATTTTTGAATTCTTTTCAGGGGATTCATTGTCAAATATGGGTATTTGGCCACGAAGGATTGAAAGTATTGGTGGGATTCTTCTTTCACCGTTTATTCATGGTGATTTTGCCCATCTCCTTTCTAATTCGGCACCAGTCTTGGTGCTTGGGATAATGATTTTCTATTTTTATCCTAGGATAGGCTCTAAAATATTATTAAGCATAACCATTGTAACTGGATTTTGGGTTTGGGCTTTAGCAAGGCCAGCCTATCATATTGGTGCAAGTGGGATTGTTTATGGCTTAGCATCTTTTCTGTTTTTTGCAGGAGCATTAAGCAGAAATAATAAACTAATGGCCCTAAGCCTTATAGTTACCTTTTTGTATGGAGGTCTCTTTTGGGGGATATTTCCCACCACACCGGGTGTTAGTTGGGAGTCTCATTTAATGGGAGCGTTTTCAGGACTGCTATTTGCCATTTACTATAGGAAACAACTGCCCCCTCCTAAACGCTATTCTTGGGAAGATGACGACGACTTACCGGATGATGGACCATGGAATAAAGAATATCCATATTCAAGAGAATAAAAATTCATTCTGAATTTATTTGAAATTCAAAATTTATCCTATATTAGGGGTGAGTAAGTTTTTCATTATTTTTAATTTAAGTAAGAAAGGGCATGACCTATGGGTTTATGCCCTTTTCTTTTACCCAAAAAATCCAAAAATTATTTGTTAAGATCTTAATTAATAGGTAATTACTACTTCTTATTAAGTACTTGTTGAGAATCATCGGATTGGCATTATTATTGTATTATATAAAGCGGTAAAGTTTTTCATAAATAAAGTTTTAGGTTAAAGGGCGAATATCATCAGGATATCCGCCTTTTTTTGTGGAAGCAACTTTTTAAGAAAGATTTGACTACCTGGTTTTAAGAATCCGGTTATGGTGATATGTGGAAAACATCCAAATTGAATTCTCCTTTGAATTTGCCAGATTTGGATAAACATCAATATTATGGCACATAAACCACTTGAAAAATCTGGCATAGGCGGTGAAATAAAAGGTTTACCCACAGAACTATTTATTCTTGTATTATTCAATGATGATGTAAACTCTTTTGATCATGTGTTAACTTCATTAATGGAAGTCTGCGAGCATACTGCTGAGCAAGCTGAGCAATGTACTTTCATTGCCCATTTAAAAGGAGCAGCAAATATAAAAAGTGGTCCCAAGTCCAGACTCCAGGAAATGTGTATTGAATTAATAAAACGCGGTATAAGGGTTGAAGTGCGGTCTTCTTAATCTTTAGAAGTTATGATGAAATTCAGATTCGGATGCCTTATTGCATTTCTAATGCTTGCTGGGTGCAATAAAATTGACGTTAAGACACCGTTTGAAATTAAGGGCGATAATTATAGCGCCTCATACGAGGAGGGAATTGCATTTTACACCCAATTGGCTAAGCTTTCCCCAAAAGCGTCTTTATTAGAGTATGGAGTTTCTGATTCGGGTGAGCCAATCTACCTTTTTGTACTATCTAAGAAAATTATAGAAGACAAAAATAGTTTACAGTTTAATAAGAAAACCGTTGTCTTAATAAATAATGATATCCATCCTGGTGAGCCAGCAGGAGTTGACGCGACAATGATGTTGGCAAGAGATATTTTAAAGGTTGATTCATTAACAAGGCTGTTGGAGCATGTTGTTGTGGGTATAATACCTTATTACAATATAGGTGGTGCCCTTAATAGAAATTCAACAAGTCGTGCCAATCAAGTTGGGCCTGAAGAATATGGATTTAGAGGAAATGCCAAAAATTTAGACCTCAATAGGGACTTTATTAAAAGTGACTCACGGAATGCAAAGGTTTTCGCTCAAATTTATCAGGACCTAGCACCCCATGTTTTTGTTGACAATCACACAACAAATGGAGCAGATTACCATTATCCCCTAACACTAATTTCAACCCAAAAAGATAAGATGAATCCGCTTTTGGCAGATTTTATGACTCAGCAAATGGTCCCTCACATTGAAAGAAGGATGAAAGAAAAAGGTTATGAGGTTGTACCTTATGTTAATAGTATTGGTCAGACTCCTGAAATGGGAATCATCGGCTTCTTGGAAACTCCAAGATATTCTTCTGGGTATGCGTCACTGTTTAATGCGATTAGTTTTATTTCGGAAGCGCATATGCTAAAGCCCTTTGAAACTAGAGTTTGGGCAACATATAACTTTAACAAAGAGCTTTTAGAGTTTTGTTCCTCGAGAAGTGAAGAGATAAATTCAAATAAGATATCCGCCGACAAAGCAACTCAAACCCAGCCTAATTTTGAACTTACGTGGGAATTAGACACCAATGAGAAGGTCTTAATCGATTTCAAGGGGTATGATGCGGAATTCCGGCAAAGTGAGGTTACGGGTCTGCAAAGGCAATATTATAATAGAGACAAACCCTTCACAAAAAAGGTTAAATACTTTAATAAATATCGACCAACCACGGTTAAATCAAAACCTGAAGCATATATTGTTCCCCAGGCGTATTCAGAGATTGTAGATCTTTTAAAATTAAATGGGGTTAAGATTCAGAAAATAACAAAATCTCAAAATATCGAGGTTGAATCTTATTACATAGATAACTACCAAACCTTGGGAGGGCCTTTTGAAGGGCATTACCTTCATTATAATACAAGTGTCCGCTGGGAATCCCAGTCTTACGAATTGAAAAAGGGGGACTTTTTGGTTTATTGTAATCAGGTGAGGAATAATTTTATTGTTCATGTTTTGGAGCCAGAGGGTACTGATTCCTATTTTAATTGGAATTTTTTTGACGCTATTTTAGGACAGAAGGAATATTTTTCTTCTTATGTTTTTGAGGATACGGCGGCAGAATTGCTGAGGGCAAATCCAAAGCTTAAGATTGATTTCGAATCTAAGAAAAGTCAGGATGTTGAGTTCGCCTCGAATGCGCGCGCTCAATTGAATTTTATTTATAAAAATTCTGAGTATTACGAGAAATCACATTTAAGATATCCAATAAGGCGATTGCTAGACGGCTCTCAATTATCAAAATAGTTCACGAATTATCTTAAACGTGAAGTAGTAAAGTTTTAATCTATTAAAGGTTGAATCCAAGCTTTACACCATATGTTCTAACAAAGATAAATTCCGTCAATTCTTTTTCATGTAAATAGAACGCTGCAACCTTAATCTGTTTTGAAATTTTAAAGTCCAACTCACCGCCAAACCTTAATTGAGAATACTTTAATTCATTGCCAAACCTTTGATGGAAGGTTTCAATTGATACTTGTAGATCTACTATTTTGCTAAGGTTATAACCCAAGGATATTTTGTTCCTGAAAAATGAAGTCGAAAAATTTCCTTGGTAAAAAGAATTAGTAAGCCTTAGCCTATAGCTGGCTTTAAAGTCCTTGAATTTCTCTTTTAGGGTAATATTTAAAGCACTTCGTACTTCGGTTTGAATAAGTGAATCTTAGGTCGTGGCCGAATTGGGCAGTCTTGTTTAGCTTGAATTCGGTCTCAATTTCGGTGATTAAATCTTTAAGTTGGCGAGGACCAGTAATTTGATATCTGATTTGGTCAGATAATCCGGAGTTCTATTTTTTTATAGGGGAGAGTTCAGCTTTTGAGCTTGCCCAAATGTTGGTTTCAAAATTTTGGGCTGTTAGATTTGAAAATCCAAACAGCCCAAAACATAATAATATTATTCTAACGAGTTGAAGAATTATCTTCATCTTCTGGAAGTTTATAGTAAATCTTTACTCTCGCAACATCCCTTAAGAAATCAGTTCTTAAAATCTCCGCTGATTCGATTTCAAGTCCCGTGCGCTGACTAAGATCGGAGAGGAGATCATTGTAATTCTGGGGTTTTATATTCTCAATTTTTTCGTAGATGACCGTTTTTGAAAGTAATCCTGGTTTATTGAAAATTGCATAAAGAATCCAAGTTATTGAGAAGATGGCAATGTTTGAAAATGCCAATTCAATAATACTGATTTTCTTATTTGTTAGTGAATTAATAACTGCAAGAGCTATGACCACAAAAAGAAATGACATTTCCTTAATTGGAATGGCATCTGTTCGGTAACGCATAATCGAGAAAATCGCAAATAATCCAAGTGCGAATCCAGTTTCAATTTTTACGCTTGCCAGCAGATGGCAGACAAAGAAAATCAATGTGTTTATCATGAAATAAACAAAAGAGT
>JBLIKP010000027.1:0-26373 GCA_047635375.1 Sphingobacteriales bacterium
GTTCGGTAACGCATAATCGAGAAAATCGCAAATAATCCAAGTGCGAATCCAGTTTCAATTTTTACGCTTGCCAGCAGATGGCAGACAAAGAAAATCAATGTGTTTATCATGAAATAAACAAAAGAGTATTCAGCGTTTCTGGTTTGGCGGTAATACAAAACTCGTACTACAAGGAACACAAAAATTAAGTTGAATCCGTAGCGCGCAATAAGCTCCCAAAAATCGTTATGAAATGGTTTCATTCCGAAAATAGTGAGCGGGGTCATGATTAGATTAAGCAGGTATTCCATGGATTAATTTATTAATTCTATGCAATTTAGGTTTAAACAGATTGTTTTTAAGATTTGGGTAGATTTTGGTCATTCCAATACAGTATTTTGAAAATCGCATAGGCTTAACTCCAGCCTTTGTTACCGCGCGAATAAAATCGCTATCAGTAGAAAGTTTATTTTGTTTTACCTCGGCAATAACCAAAGGGCCTAGTTCTTTTGAGATTTCTTTATGAGAAAATACAAGGTTGAAGTCTACCGTGGCCCTATCCTTAAAGTCTTTTTGGATAAAGGTAATTCGGTCAAAATTGATGTTGAGAACGGGAAAAACATTGTTAGGGTCAAAGGGGGTTGACCGACTTATTAATTCCTTTCCCTCAGGAGTTAATAAAGTTTCTTTGTCTTCAATAGTTATTCTTGACTTTATGGTACGACCTAGGTTGTTCTTACGCTTAACTTCAGCAAAAGTTAGCCCAGTGTTAGTGTATTCTCTTAGCCTGATTTTAAAGCGATCGTAAAAACCATTATGGTGTTGTTGATGCATTAAGTAATCGGGAGTGTCGTAATAAATATTGCGGTAGTTGAAATAACTGAATTCTCCAATATTTAGAACTTTATACTGATTGCCAAGATTTTCAAAAATTTGAGGAATTTTTGAAAGGGGAATTACATATTTGGTGTCTCTTCGGTCCAATAGATTCACCCTTGCTGTTTCCTCCAAGGAAATGGCGGCAAATTGGGAAGTATATTGGGAGAGTTGACTCAAATTATTTTTGTTTTTCTATTTCAATTAATGGTGCTCGCACCTCTTTGTCGTTTTTTCCAATCGTAACATTTACTACAATCGGATTTCTATTTTTCTTACACGTATCACATTCGCTATAGGCATAAACCGAATAGGAACCGGGGTGTATTTTCAAATTTATAACCCCCATTGAAATGTGTTCTGGTGTCCTCGTTAAATATTTGGTTGTCAACAAAAATGAGATAAACTCTTTCTTCCTGCGCTCCAAACGAGTCGACTAATACTCCATTATCCATCACGGATAGTATTATTTTCCCATTGATAGATGAAATTTCACCAACTCCTTCTTCAGGTGAGCAACCGCCTAATAATGCTACAAAAATAAGGGAAAATAAGGTTAAAATTAGCTTCATGATAATAATATGTTAACAGAATGTTAAAATTAATTTAAATCTAATTTTCAAAACACCCAATTGATGGTGGATCTTTTCGGACAACTTGATCTTTATCCCTAACCAGGAATGACGATTGCACCGTAATATCTACTCCCTTTTCACGAGCAGGGCTTAAACTATCCAAGTGATAATTCTCCTCGAAGGCATTTATAAATAAAGGGTCCTCATTGATAAAGTTGGTGGTATTATTAAAAAGTGAGTCTTCTGTTCTAATTATATTATAATCGAAGGCAAGAATTGGCGTTGTTCCACCATCATTATTAATAGAAATCTCGTTTTTTAAGGATCCCCAAATAATATTATTCACGAATATTCCTGTTAAATCACTCACTAGCAATTCAGTTCCTGTGTCAAAATTGTCGGTTAAAACTAGACTTGGGTCTTTCCTGTTAAATAGAAAGTTGAAGTTGCCAATGGTGTTATGTCTAAAATCGTAGGCGCCGCCTAATAATCCTGCAATAGCAAATTGGCCACAATTGTAGATTAAATTATTAAACCCTCTAATTCTACCAGTAATCCCCAGAATACCAGCAATTTGATGATGTTTTATTGTGCTATTGTAAATTTGCAAGTTGAAATTAGCACTTCCATCAACAGGTAGGGAGTCTACTCGAAGGCCAATTAATGCATTTTTCACCACAGTATAATTCATGAAGTTATTGAGGGAGCCACGAAGGAAATGGATTCCATTCCATTGTCCCGGTTCATCATCTAGGTATTTCTCTAACCTGTCTGTTTGGAAAATGATACTGTCGTTTCTTGTGCCTTGCGCCGAAATCGTTCCTAAAACAAATATTGAAGAGCCTTTGTGATTATATATTCTGGCTCCTTTTTCAATATTTAATCGGCAACCACTATTTACTAATACTGAATTATAAATTACGTATGGTAATTCAGAGGTCCATGTGGTGTTGCAAGGGAGGATACTGTCCCTCAGGAAATTTGCATTTTGTCCCCAAGAAACCAATTGAACTTGCTGTAAATTTCCATTGGTTTCAAATTGGATTGAGTCAGAAACCACAAAGGGCATGCTCCCTGGAGTTGGGTCAATAGTAACTTCGGTAAAAACAAAGGCAGAATCTTCCCCAGCAATTTCAAGGTCCTTTATAAGCTTCCCTGATAAGCCATCGACATTCAACCGGAACGGGGAGGTGCTTCCGCCACCAAGATTTATTTTTGAGATTCTAACCGCTTGTTTATTTGGGTTGAATATTTTGAAACGTTGTGTTGTGCTCCCTACTGTTGTAAAAACAGTGTCAAAGAAAACAGTGTCTTCGGAAAAATTAAGCTTAAAAGAAGGGTCATCGCTTACGATTGTTGGTTTACGGCAAGAAGCCAAAACCACCAAAGCGAGGATGAATAGCCCGAAAAATGCTCTTAATTTTATCATAATAATCAGCGGCGAAGTTACGATAAAAGAAACACATTTTTGACCGCTTTATTGCACCATAGCCATAGTTGCAATACTCACCTTAGCACCAGATTCAATTAATGGAAAGGCGCTTCCTTCCAAAGTACTTCCGGTGGTTAGGATGTCGTCGACAAGTAGAATTTTCTTTCCTTCTACTTCCGAAGGGTCGATTACTTTAAATATTCCGTCCATGTTTTTAAATCGGTCAAAGCGGTTTTTCTTTGTTTGGGAAGAAGAATCGACCGTTCTAATAAGTAATTCTTTGGATTCTACATTAAAGCTTTCAGCAAGACCATCGGCGAAAGCTAGGCTCTGGTTAAATCCGCGCAAGCGTAACCGTTTTGGGTGGAGTGGGACAGGAGTGACATAATCAAAGCCCTGAAATCTAGGGATATGGTGGATTTTTCTAGCCAAAATTTGCCCCAAAAATGGGCCGATATATTGATGTTTACGGTATTTGAGATTGTGAAGAAGGTTGCGGACCTTATTTCCTTTTGAGAAATAAAAGAGACTTGTTGCACTTTCAATAGGGATTCTTCCCCAGAAAATTTGTTCGATTGGGTTGCCCGGTTCGTGGTGGAACCTCGCGTACGGAAGCTTATAATGGCAAAAAGTGCAAACCACTTCTTCGCCGTGATTAAGAGGATTCGAGCATGCTTCGCACACCTCGGGGTAAAGCAAAGCAACAAAATCCCGCACGTAGGCGGAAAGTTTCATAACGGTAGTTTTAGGCTTTTTTTTCTTTGATAGCCAATTGTCCGCAAGCAGCGTCAATATCTTTACCTCTGCTTCGACGAATCATTACAGTCACTCCGTTTTTCTTTAAGTAGCTAGCGAATTTATCAATTTTATCTTCCTCGGCATTTTTGAAATTAGCCATGGAAATCGGGTTGTATTCAATTATATTCACCTTACTTGGAATCTTACGGCAAAACTGCTCAAGTTCTTTAGCGTCTTCAAGGCTATCGTTAAAATTGTTAAATACAATATACTCAAAAGTGATTTGAGATCCCGTTTTTTCGTAGAAATAATTTAAAGCTTCAGTAAGGGCAGCAATAGAATTCTGCTCATTGATAGGCATGATTTTGTTCCGCTTATCGTCATTTGCAGCATGAAGACTTAGGGCAAGGTTGAATTTTACCTTATCGTCGCCAAGTTTTTTGATCATCTTGGCAATTCCTGCGGTAGAAATTGTGATTCTTGAAGGAGACATCCCCAATCCTTCTGGAGAGGTTATGTATTCAACAGATTTCAAAACATTGGCGTAATTCAACAAAGGTTCGCCCATTCCCATATAAACAATGTTGGAAATAGGTTTTTTAAAGTTCTTCTTTGCTTGTTGGTCAATGATTACTACTTGATCATAAATTTCACCGGCGGTAAGGTTTCGCTTGCGATCCATGTAACCCGTAGCGCAAAATTTACATGTAAGTGAGCACCCTACTTGAGAGGAAACACAAGCAGTCATTCTCTTTTCAGTAGGGATTAATACACCTTCGATCAAATGTGTATCGTGGAGTTTAAAGGCACTTTTAACCGTTCCGTCGGAGCTGGTTTGAGAACTGTCAACAGTAATTGGAAGAACGGCGTATGCGCCGTTAAGCTTTTCCCTCAAAGAAATTGAAAGATTGGTCATTTGGTCGATAGACGTCGCAGATTTTTTCCAAAGCCATTCATGCACTTGCTTAGCGCGAAATTTTGGTTCGCCCCACGCTTCAAATGCTCTTAATAACTCTTCAGGAGTAATTACCCTTAAATCTTTCTTTTTAATTTCTGTTGCTTCCACGATGCAAAGTTACCAAAGGGATTGGTAAAAAAGCAATAGGCATAAATAATCCCGCTAATAAAAATTAGCGGGATTTTAAATTCTTTTTATTTTATTGGATTAAAATTCTTGAAACACTAGCTTTTTGATTTCCTTTTAACTTTAGAATGTAAGCCCCCGCGCTTAATTCACTCACATTTAAGTGGTTAGAATTAATAGGTGTCGATTTTAAAATCCTTCCTTGAAGATCGTAAATTTCAGCAAGATTAAAATTTCCCTTAGGATTCCAAGATAATTGTGTTGTTGCTGGTATTGGGTAGACTGATATTTCTTCGAAAGTATTATGGGTAATTGACGTTGGTGGATTGTCAGAAATGGTGATGTAATTTTCTTTTACCAAGGTGTCACTTTCTTGGCTCCCATTATAAACGATAAGGGAAATAGTATAAGATCCATTTTGAGAGTAACTCTTTTTAGGATTTGCTTCCTCGCTGAAAGTCCCATCCCCAAATTCCCAAGTAAATGCTTCGGCTTGGGAGCCAGAGTGGTGTGAAAATGAAATGGTATCATTCACTTTTGCTGCGACAAAATCTGCTGAAAAATCTGCCGTTATTGGCCCAATAACCTCAATTAAACTGTCTTTTATGACGGTATCAATTCCTACTCCGTTGTCTACTATTAAAGATATTGTGTAATAGCCACCCTTTGAATAGGTGTGTACTGGGTTCTGTTCAGTAGAAGTGCTGTCATCTCCAAAATCCCAAAAGTAAGACGAAGGATTTCCGGTTGATTTGTCGTTGAATATTATTGGCTCGTCAACACTAGCGAACCGCTTGCTTGATTCAAAGTCGGCAATTGGTGGCTGGGGAACGGCGTCAGTTGTTGTAATGGTTAAATCGTCTACCCCTGCTCTATCAGAAGTTGTGAAGGAAACTCCTCCTAAGCTTTGGCGAAATACAATCCATCTTAATTGAACAAGCGATTGTTCTTCCAAATCGGCTGGTAAAGCGGTAGGCCCAAATGTCTCACGAACCTGCTGAGTGGAAGTAATATAACTATTGCCTTCAAGGTTGGTCCAATCGCCATTATTTCCTATCCGATATTGTAAGTGAAAAGTACTTTGTGTATTAGAAAAATTATAGGAATTTGTTGCGGTCCATGTGATTTCCATACCCTTTGCACCGATGGTGTTAATTGCAAAAACAATGGAATTTGGGGTGTTTCCCGAATTGTCTCCACGGACACTAATTCCGTTTTCACCTTCATTTCTTACTGAAATTCCGTCGGCAGCCTCACCACTAGAGGCAAGTGGGGCATCACCACTTGGTTGATTTGTTGTTGGAGCGGCAGTTCCGGCAATATGTGCAGTGCAATTTCCTTTCCAACCTTGAATAAAATTGGGGTATTTTGTCCCACCATCTGGCATTCCATCAAATACTAAGTTTGAATTTCCTAATTGAAACGGAACTGGACTTGTTTGTGAAAAAGAAGGGAATGAGCAATATAGTAAGCCTAAAAAGATCGCAATTTTGGTGGTAATTTTCATGATTGTAAGTAATTAAACGTTTAATAAATAGGTGGTTAATAAAACGATTGGTACTCCTAAATTAAAAAAATAATTGAATCAAAAACAATATATTTTTTATATCCTTTTAAAAAAAGGCATAAAAAAATCCCGACGGCTGTTACCGACGGGATGAATATTCTGCGTTTGGATGAATTAACCCATTCTTTCTTTTACGGCATCAGGAATGACAGCGTTTGGATCGTCAAAATCTGTTATGTTGATTGCCTCAACTGCCTTGATTTCAGGAACTGCTCGGATTAAAGCTTGCTCAACCCCAGCTTTTAAAGTCATCATGCTCATTGGGCAAGAACCGCAAGAGCCTACAAGTTTAAGCTTAACGATTAGATCATCTGTGATTTCCGCGATTTCCACATTACCGCCATCAGCTATAAGATAGGGGCGGATTGTGTCTAAAGCTGCTTCAATTCTGGGTGCTAAATCTTTATTTTGGTTCTCCATTTTCAATTTCTTTTAATATTGCAAATATACAAATTAATTGCCTTAAAGGCTTTTATGCAGTTTGAGGTTGATTTTGTTTGTTCTTTATTTGTAGTAAAGCTGCTTTTTGAGCTATTGATTTTGAAATTTCTCTGATTGCTTGTCCGGCAGGATGAGTGTTGTCCATCACTACAGGGTGTCCTTCGTCACCGCCTTCAACAACTCCTTGAACTAAAGGAATCTCACCTAATAATTCCACTCCGAATTCTTGAGCTAAAGCTGCTCCTCCACCTTTTCCGAATAAGAAGTATTTATTATCAGGTAATTCGGCTGGGGTGAAATATGACATATTTTCAATTATCCCCAAGATTGGGACATTGATTTGATCCATTTTCAGCATACCCATTGCTCTTCTAGTGTCGTTTACCGATACTTTTTGAGGAGTAGTTACCACTACTGCGCCCGTAACCGGGAAGGATTGTAAAAGGGTTAAGTGAATATCGCCTGTTCCAGGAGGAAGGTCTACAATAAGGTAATCTAGTTCCCCCCATTCTGTGTCGTTGAAAAATTGTTTCATTGCACTAGATACCATTGGTCCACGCCAAGGGATGGGTTGTTCAGGGGTTGTAAAAAAGGCAATCGACATGACCTTTACACCAAATTGAATTGGGGGAATCATTAAGTCATTCCCGTCAGCATCTTTTTGTGCCCCTGGTTTAGTCCCTTCTAGTCCGAACATAGCAGGAATACTTGGCCCGTGAATGTCGGCATCAATAATCCCAACTTTGGCGCCTTCAAGTGCAAGAGAAGTAGCTAAATTGGCCGCTACTGTTGATTTACCAACTCCACCTTTTCCAGAGACTACGGCAATAATATTTTTTATTTTTCCAACTTGAGAGTCGGGGCTTGAGTCACCAGATTGTTGAACATCGTGAGTCATATTTATGTCCACTATTGCATCGCTATCAACCATGTGGACGATAGCATTTTTGCAAGCATTGTGAATCATCTCCTTCATTGGGCAGGCTGGGGTGGTAAGCACCACACTGAAGCTTACATTCTTTCCATCGATTACGATGTCTTGAATCATGTTTAGCGTTACTAAATCCTTCTTTAAATCAGGATCTTCAACGTAACTAAGTGCTGAAAGTACCTTTTCTTTAGTTATGCTCATTTGGATGTTTTTTGTTAATGCAAAGTTATCATTTTAACACAGGAAGTTGAATATTGTTCGTTTTATTGGATTAGGGTCAAAGGCACTATTTTTATTAAAATTTGTTGATTGAAAAACTCGAAAATAGTAGTTTAATTACTTATTTTAGTGCCCTGTCTCTGGATTCCCCTTTATTTTTTGACCCTAACTTCTCATACATGGCTTCCATTAATTTATACTTACGTCCGGAAATGACTGACTCTGAAGGTAAAACACCTATTTACCTTGTTTTTCAAGAAAGGGGTAAAAAATTCAAACACTATACTGGCAGAAAAATTAAAAGTGGTAATTGGAATTCTCGAAAACAACGAGCGATTGACGATAGTCCAGGGGTGGATGAAGTGAATCGTGAAATTGGATTTCAAGAAAAATTCCTAAAGGAACTGTACTATGATTTTTCCTCAAACCATGACGAAATTGATTTCAGCGATTTAAAAGCTCAATTCAAGTCTTCATTATTCAAGGCGCGGGAGGAAAATGAATTTTTCTGTGGGTTCCAGGAGTTTATTACAGAATCACGTAAGGAGAAAAAAGCAAGCACGGTTTTAATTTATGAAGCTTTATTAAGGGATGTTAAGTCCTTTTCCAAGTTTTTCAAACAGCAAATTGCCTTTTCAAAGATTAATGGCGGGCTGCTCAGGGAGTTTTCGGTGTACCTAGCAACGGAGAATTCTAATACAAATAACACGATAAACAAAAAGGTAAAAACCTTAAAAGTTTATTTAAAATGGGCCTCTGAAAAAGGTTTTATCAAGGAGGGGAACTACAGGAATTTCAATGTAAAAAGTACAGCAGCTGTAAAAGTGTTTTTATCGGAAGCAGAGCTTTCTCTTTTTTTTAATTTAAATATAGCCCGTTATCCCGACCTCACTATTAGCAGAGACTTATTCCTTTTTAGTTGTTTTACTGGACTAAAATTCTCAGACATTATTGGGTTGAAACCTCAGCAAATAGTAAATGGTAAAATGATAATCTTTCATGCTAATTTAAATGAGACTGTTTCGATTCCGTTAAATAACTATGGTTTGATGATTCTAAAAAAGTATGAAGAACTAAATTTATCGACCTGCTTTCCTACCATATCAAATGTTCAAATTAATAGGGATGTAAAAGAGTTGGGCAAAATGGCATGCTTATTAGATCCTGTTGAAGTGAAAATTGCGAAGGGCGATGCTTTGGAAATAAAAACAGTTCCAAAGTATAATCTTTTGAGCACGAATTCAGCAAGGCTGACTTATGCAATACAAAGTATAAAAGACGGCATGCCTCCTCAGTTAATTGGTAAAATCCTTGGTCAAAAGAATATTGATAATTTACTTAAAATAGCCCTTCAAACAACGCGTCCTGCGGATGTAGAAATTGTAAATTCTTGGAATATAAAAGTTTTTTAAAAATCCGAATCTCCTCAGAATTCGTAGTTCCTCTTAACACCAATTAATGGTGGGAAATAAAATCCAAAAACTAATATAAAAATGAAAAAATTCTTATTGGCTGTTATGGCCGCTGGATCAATGGCTATGATGGCTTGTGGTGATTCTACAGAAAAAACTGCTGAAAAAGCAGAGAAAATGACAGAAGAAATGGCTCCTAAAATGGAAGCCGAGAAAGCTTCTTTAAACATTGTTGAAACGGCAATGGGCAATGAAAATTTTACAACTCTTGTCGCTGCAATAAAAGCAGCTGGATTAGTTGATGCACTTTCTAGTGAAGGTCCGTTTACAGTATTTGCTCCAACAAATGCCGCATTCGCAAAACTTCCAAAAGGAACTGTTGAAAATCTGCTTAAGCCAGAAAATAAAGAAAAGCTTGCAGCAATTTTAACTTACCATGTTGTACCAATGAAGGTTATGGCTGCTGATGTTAAAACAATGATGGCTCCAACCGTTAACGGAAAAGAAATGAGTGTTTCCGTTTCAGATAAGGGCGTAATGGTAGATAAATCAATGGTTGTTTCAACCGATATCGTATGTAGCAATGGAGTAATCCATGTTATTGACGCGGTTATTATGCCTTAAACAATAATAAAACCTGTTTTTAGCCCCATAGGACTTCTGTGTTATGGGGTTATTTTTTTGTAAAAAAATGCCACGAGAAATTTTCCCGTGGCATTAATTTAAAATAAAGGGTTTTACTTTTTAACTATTACTATTTTTTTGGTGGTCACTTTATTTTCACCATAGGTTAATCTCACCATATAGGAACCTGTTGGAATTTGATTAAGGTTGAATGTAGTTGTTGAGTTAACTAGGTTAATTGAGTCCTCAAAAACAACCCTTCCAAACAAATCAACTAACTCTAATTTTCCAAAGCCAAAGTCACCTTCTGAATTATTGCTAACATTTAAAACGTTATCTGCTGGATTCGGATAAACTTCAAATTGAATATCTTCCAAGCTGGATGCGCCCTTTTTAAATATATTTGCTGCTCCACATGATTGTGAAACAGAGATATCATCTATATATGCGTATGCTTCAAGAAGTGCAAGATCTAAATTTCCAAAAGACACAACACTTCCAATATTGTTATTTGATAAATGCGATTCGATAATGATGTATTTATAAGCACTATCGGCTTGGAAATCTAATGAGACTTCCTCCCATTGGCCAATTGTTGCCAAAACTTTAGAATAAATTAGCTTGGCATTTGTGGGCTCGTATAACTCATTATTTATCGGGTGCGTTGATAGTTTTACCAAAATATTCATATCTACAAGCCCTAAAATATTGGCTGGTAAACCTGAAGATAGGTTTTTATGGGCAAGCGCTCCAAACAATTGGACTTTATAGCTTTGCCCAATTACCATAGGTTCATTTAATTGCGAACTTATAGCTTCATGAGCTTTTAAGTCAATATCAACCGATTTTCCATTAGAGTTATTGATGGTTTGTATCACCTCCCTATTTAATATGCCAATTATTGGGTCAGATTCAGGTAAATTTGAAAAGTATGGCAAGTCTCTAATTGATATAGTTGCTGTTTTTGCTGAAGACTGAATAGAGCCGAGGCCCATTAAACCAGCATACCTATCGGTACCTTGATGTCTTAATTCTTGATATCCTGCAAAATTACAAGGTAAATCAATGCAAAAGGGCTCAACTTTACTTGGGGTGCACCATTTTAAACATTCTAAATCCAGATCAAATAAATCTGGATCTCCAGTAGCAAGGAACCATCCAGTAGCAGCATTAGCTTGCCCAATAGTTTCAGGTTCAATCCCATCTTCAAATCCACCGTTTCTAACAAATTCCCGCCCCTTGTTTATCCTCACAATTACTTCATCTACAGCCTTACACCCTGTGGTCATATCGGTTACCTCTAAATAGTAAACTCGATCTTTATCAATGCAAACTGTTGGGTTGGGTGCAAACGGATCGCTTAGGCCAACGCCTGGAGTCCATTCATATTGGTAATCACCAGAATTTCCTGATGCGCTTGGGTTACCACCCAAAACACCGCACTCATCATTGCATAAGTATATATCATTGCCAGCATCAGCAATTGGGGCTGGAACTGGAACCAAATGAATTTCTTTCATTACAGGATTTCCATTTTCATCAGTTCCATCCTGTAAGTAAACTATTTCTCCTTCAGGGCAACCTTCAATATCTTTACTTCCACCAATTGATCCAGTGGCTTTGCCACCAAGAATGTTGTCAGTACCCCCACCTCCACGAACAACAACCTCACATGGAACAACACATTGTTCAACTGTGTCGCGTATAACAATTGTATTCATATCAATTTTACATTCAGGCAAAACAGACACCTCATCGATAAATACATAGGAAATTAAAGCAGGATTAAGCTGGTTCTTATAATTCTGAACATTTCCGTTTAATATATTATTAACATTACTGGAAAGTATATCTTTAAGAACATCCCCTGGTGAGATGTCAAGATTTACTCCAGGGAAACCATTTTCAAGCGTGATATATCTGAAAGAATCTTTCGCCGTGTATTCAAAACAGTAGTCATCCCAAACTCCAGTTTTTTCAATTGTAAATGAGGCGACTTCCGGAATAGGTACTGGGGAGAAAGGAATTAAGTTTTGCCAATCTTGTGAATATTGACTTAGCTTAATATTTACTTCTCCTTTTTTCTGAAATAATTCGGGTGCTAAATCGCCAAATATTAAACCCCCTTTTGCATTAGCAGCCTTAAAACAAATAGTGTATTTCTCTCCTACCACCATATTGGTTCTCATCTTGGTTTCAATGGCCTCTGTGGCAATTTTGGTGCTAATATTTACACCTTGAACTCCCTTTAAATTTGGGTTAGTTGAAAGCTTTTCCAAAGCATCATCTCCTGCCAAAGATAATAATCCAGCATAATGTCCTAATTGAGAATCAAAGTGATCTTGTGAACCCCAATGATTACATGGAACACCGAAGCAAATTAAATCATCAACAGGGTTGCAATTTAAAACACAGGTAGCCTTATAATCGTAATAATCTGGTAATCCTGTGGCCTTACTCCAGTAGGCAGCTTTTTCAATGTCACCAGGAAGTAGCGGAGTGATACCCTGTTCAAATCCACCGTTAAAAATGTAATCTGGACGTGGCGTTACCCAAACATTTACAGAATCTTCTGCTTCACAGCCTTTAACATCTGTAACAGTAACAAAATAATGCTCGTCTTTATCGGGAGAAGCTATTGGATTTGATGAGGTGTTATTTTGTAGCTCATTATTTGGTGTCCATAAATAGGCATATGGGGACGTTCCCAAAGTGCCAGTTGGGAAGCCACCTATAACTGCATTTTCTCCCTGACACATATATTTCGTATCACCGGCTTCTGCTAAAGGAAGAGGATTTACGTTAATTGTTATGTAATCAGTTGATAAACAACCGGATGCATCGGATATTGTTAAAGTATAGTATGTGGTGTTATCCGGAAAAGCTTCTGTGTTTGGCATATTTGGTGTGGCTAACCCTGTACTTGGCGTCCAATTATATTGGAAATCTGAAGAAAATGAATTATTTCCAATTGTGATTGTATCGTTTATGCATAAGTCAATGTCTTCTCCTGCATCAGCATCATCAAGATCACCGATAAAAATTGTGATTTCATCGGATGCTGCACAGGTTCTTAAGCCATTATTATGGTCTTCAGCAAGCAGGGTATAGGTAATTGTATTTTCTGGGTTGGCATGGGCTTCCATACTGTTTTGATCTTGAATATCAATCCAGTTATCAGGAATCCATGTTAAGTCATAATTCCCTGAACCACCCAATACGGCAGTTGGACTGCCAAGGTAAATCCCATTCGCGGGTAAACCAGAACAATAAACTTGATCTAGACCCAGGTTTACGGAAGGGGGTGATAACACAGTTACAACTACCTTGTCAGAAGCTTTGCAATTGTAATAATCAGTTGCGGTCACCGTGTATTCAAGAGTTGTTGTAGGGGATATTACTGGTGTTTCTTCAGTTGAAATGAAGCCTCCTAGCGCTTTCCAAGAGTATGCAAAACTTGGCTTTCCATCATAAGCAACAGGTGACGTACCTATTTGAACTTCCTCTCCAAGACAAACGTTTAGGTCTCTCCCGGCGTCGACTTTAAGATTGTTTGGACTTACTTGGTAAGCATAATAATACGATTTAAATGGGCTAAACAAATCTTTTATTTCAAGGAAAAATGTTTTCTTGTAAAGAAGACTCGCTACTGTTGGTTGACGTACAGTTGTTGAAGATAATTCGGGTTCATAATCCCAAGTGTAGGAGTAACTATCACTACTTGGAGGGTTGTTATCGGGTCCAATTTGATTGGTTCCGGGAGTAATACAACTTTTATATACCGTTGTGATTCCTGTTCCCCCTCCAGTTCCGCCAGGATTGGAGCCACCGCCGCAAGCGGATTTTACCGAGACATTAAAAGTTTTTTGGGCAGTACAATTAGCCGCATCGGTTATATTTACAGTAAATGATTCAGTCCCAACATTTGTATAGGTTGCCGTAGGTATCCTCAAATTTGGGTCATTTAATAGATTTGCAGAAGAGGAACTTGACCAGTCATAGGTAAAAGGACCTTGTCCGTTATTTTCGGCCATATTAAATGCAACTGGAAAAGAATTATTAATACAAACTGGTGAATTTGGTCTTATTTTTAAGTCAATTGGCCCGCTTTTTAGGACAGTTGCCGAACTATAAGCCTTACATCCAGACCCATCAGTAATCTCAAGGTTGAATTTTCTAGACGAATTTACCGTAAGTGTTGGTTTTGTTAAATTCGATGAAAAGGGTCCATTAACCTCAGTCCAACTATAGGTAATTGGCGATGTTGCATTTACGACAATTGGGTTGTCACCCAATGTGATTGATCCTGATTCACAAACATAATACGGACCACCTGCAAAGGCTTCCATAACTTTCACCTCTTTGGTGGCAGAAACTTGACAGCCCGTATTATCGGTCACAATTACAGTGTAGCTTGTGGTAGCACTCGGATTAACTTCAATGGTTGCTGAATTCCCTAACGGGGTTGTTTCATTGTGCCATGAATATTGGTAACCTGGTTTTCCACCATCAACATCAGCATAAAGAAATGAACTTTGGCCATCACATATTTTGTCTTTACCTGTAACTGAAACTGTTGCTGCTGGATAATATTCTAACTCTTGGACATAAGTTGTTTTGCATCCTGTAGCCAAATGAGTAGCTGTTAATTTGTATGAAGTATTATTTGCAGGCTTAACCTTGATATTTTCGGCATTATAACTATCAAATGGAGAGTTTTGGTTAGTCCATGTATAGGAATATCCCGTTAATCCGCTAGTTGAAGGGTGGTTTAGATAAAATGAATTTAAATTACATCTCACCAGTGGGGCTAGAGGTGGGAAATTTGCTTTTATTACCCCAACAGAAACTTGGTCTGTGTCAAATAAATTGGTAAGTGTGTTAGTAACACTAACAGTGTAGTTTGTTGATTGAGATGGTGAAACCGTTGGATTAGGCTGCGTGGAAACTGTTGTGCCAGATTGGTCTTTCCAAACATAGCTTAATGTGGCATTACAATTATCAAAACCTGTTGGATTCCCACCGATTTGAGTGGAATTTCCTTCGCAAATAATTTTATTTGGGCCGGCATTAGCCACTGGTGGTTCAGTTTCACATTCTAGAAAGTTGACCACAACATCGTCAATATAAATATAAGAATTGGCCCAGTAGCCATTGTTATAGTCGTGATATTCGTCTACATTTACTGAAGTATTACTTAAGCTAGCGCTAACGGCATCATTATTTAGGATGTTAAAGCCCGAATAAACGTCAGCGTTTGGCCCATTAACTCTTGCCTTGATAGCTGCATAGGTTGATCTTAAATCAGATTCTATTATTAAATAATCATAGGAAGAATCTGGGGTAAAAGTAAAGGAGAATTTTTCCCAGCCTTGCTTTTCGCAAGTTTGTCCGGAATAAATTACTTGTCCATCGGTGGGTTGATATCCAAGTTGGGATTGTGCCTGTTTTGCAAGTTTTACTCTAAAGGAGCCACAGTCGGCGGTTAGAAATTCGTTAACTTCTCCTTTTTCAGCGGAGGAAACAAAAAATGATAGTTCATACTTTTTACAAGGAGTTACGGTTTCATTTAATTTAATTTGCGATGCTTCTACAAGTACAAATTCAGCTTGACTTGAAAGTGGGGTATGGTTAAAGTCAAAATTTGCATCTTCAGCAAAATGGACAGCACTCCAAAGGCCCATGTATCTTTTGCCGCCTTGGTTTTGCTCTTCAAAACCAAAATGGTTGCAAGGGACGTCAACGCAAAGGAAATCGCTTGGGTTATTACATGCTGGGAAACAAGCAAGATCCTCATCAAAAATATCGGGGTCACCAGTAGCTGCTGACCAGCCTGAGGAATAATCGATTTGACCACGGGAATCAGGCATAACACCTGACTCGAAATCCCCGTTGTTTAAAACACTTGTACCACAATTTGGCGTGGTTTGGCAAATTGCACATAGGGGGAATAGTGCAATAATAATGTAAGACAATATTTTTTTCATGTTTAAAAGATTGGATTGGGAGTTCAATATAAAATTTTAAATTTTAAATTAAAAATATCACATCTATAAACATGTTAATATATGTTTAGCAGGGAAAGGCGAGAAAATTTTATTTACTGGATGGTTATTTTATTTTACTTGTCAAAGGATTTACCAATCCGTCATATTTGGTAAGCTCCAAATAAACGGTTCCTATCAATATTTCTACTTCCGCTTTAAGCGGAATTCTGTTTAAATCGTCAGTTACCCATAGGAACATTTGACTATCCTTTTTGAAGATTCTACCCGGCGTTAATTTTGGACTAAATTTAAGGCAGTTAAAAGTGCCTAGGTCTGTAGTTATGGTTTCCTTGCCAATGTACTTTACCGAAATTGGGTTGGTTTCCTTGCCTAAAAAAAAAATAAGAAATCATAAAAAAAGCCCCAACTAATTTAGTTGGGGCTTTTTTGTTTTTAGATTTTAATGAATCGATGCACTTCAACATCGGTGTCATTGTATTCGATATTAAGCATGTAAGTTCCGCTCACTAAATTTTTAATTTCTAGAGCTCTTCCAGAATTTTGTAAATTAATTTGGCGGCTTAATACTAGCTTTCCGTGAAGGTCAAATATTTTAACCGTTGCAACTTCCATTTTCTCTTTAGGAATGTTGAAAAGGGTAATATTTTCGCTTGCAGGATTTGGGTAAACCTTAAAATTCATCAGGTCATCCTCTTCATTTAAGCCGTTTTTAAAGTAACGAGCAATCCCACATTCCTGTAAAACTGATATGTCATCTAAATAAACATATCCCTCAAGCGCAGTGCCTTGAGTTGATAAAGAGACCCTACCGTTGAGAATATCATTACTTGGTTCTAAGGAAGACTCAATAATAATATAATTATAAGCACTGTCTGCTCGATAATTAAAATTGATTTCCTCCCAATCTTCCATATTCGTGATGGCTTGGGTATGAACAACTTTAGCATTGGTTGGATCGTAAAGATCATGGTTTTGCGGCCTGGTCGAAAGTTTAACCACAAGTTTAAAATCTCCCAGACTTGTAAGGTCATTCCAAGTTTCACTAGAAATCAGATTTAAATGAGCTAAGGATGCGAAAAGGCTAATTTTATAATTTTCGTTAACATTCATTGGTGCAGACAACTTAGTGCTCATTGCTTCCACAGCTTGAATTTCAACCTCTTTATTGTAATTATTTAAATTCGTTTGGTTTAATAAACGTATTTGATCATTAATGACATCTAACGCTGGTTGAAAGTTTTGAAGAAGCTTAACAATTTTTCCATGTCCATTAAGAAAATCAAAATCAATTGGACTTAATTCTACACCATCAAAATCAAAACTATTCAATACATCTGAAGGTGGGACTAGATACTTTATTGCCATTAAACCAGCGTATCTATCGGTTCCTTGATTTCTTAGAGGTTGATTTCCAGCGAAATTACATGGAATGTCAATACAGAATGGTTCCAACTTTTGAGGCGTACACCATTTTATGCACTCTAAGTCGAGGTCGAATAAATCTGGATCACCTGTCGCTAGGAACCAGTGCTTTGCTGCATCAACTTGGCCAATTGTTTCCGGTTCAACACCATCTTCAAGGCCGCCGTTGCGAACAAATTCTTTTCCTTTGTCCATCCGGATAATTACCTCGTCAATTGCCTTACAGCCTGTTTCTAGATCCGTCACTTCAAGGTAATACACCCTGTCGACATCTGTGCAAACTGTTGGATTTTCAGAATATGGATCGCTTAAACCACCTTTAGGTGACCATTCGTAGATTAATTGCCCTGAATTAGACGCGCCAGCTGGGATTCCTCCAATTACTCCACATTCGTCAGGGCATAAATATAAATCTGGACCAGCGTCAGCAACAGGTGCTGGTACTGGGATCACTCTAATTTCCTTGGTAACTGGGTTGCCGTTTTCGTCGAATCCATCTTCAAGGTATACGTATTCATCGCCAGGGCAGGCACTAAAGTCAGTAACTCCTTTGCTGCTTCTATTTCCAATAATGTTGTCAGTTGCTCCTCCGCCAACTTGAACACCGGTTCCGTCGCAAGGAACAACACAACGTTCAACAGTATCTCGGATTACAATTGCATTAGAATCAATTTTACATTCAGGTAAAACGGAAACATCATCAATAAAAACATACGAGAATACCTTTGGGTCTTGAATTTGATTTGGCAAATTTGATGCCTGATTAATGATGTTTGCAGTGTTTAATTGAACAATTGTAGCTGCCACTTTAGATGCAGTATGACTTGGGTCATATTCTGGTAACCCATTTTCAATAATTAGGTACCTAAACGAATCTGTAGCGGTATAATCGAAACAATATTCATCCCAAACTCCAGACTGTTGGATTGTATAAGTTTTAACCGTTGGGGCTTGGACTGGTGAGAAAGGGATTAAGTTTGCCCAGTCTTGTGAGTATTGACTCATTTTAACCTTAACGGTAGCTTTTTGTTGGTATAATTCTGGAATGGACTTGCCAAAAATAAGCCCTCCTTTAGCATTTGCAGCTTTCAAGCAAATTTTATACGTATCTCCAACAATTAAGTTTGTTTTTAATTTAGTTTCAATCGCTTCTGTGGCGAATCCAGTTGCAACTGTTGGTGGGTTAAAGTCTCCCAGTGCTTTTACGCCTGGGCTTTTAATAACCATATCCATAGTATTGTTCCCAATAGCCGATAGTAACCCAGCATAGTGACCAGGCTTACTGTCATGGTGGACTTGTCCACCCCAATGGTTACATGGAACTCCGAAACAGATTTCAAGACTAAATGGATTGCAATTTAATTGGCATGAGGCTTTGTAATCGTAATAGTCTGGTAAGCCCGTTGCTTTGCTCCAGTTTTCAGCCTTTTCTATGTCTCCTGGAAGTTTAGGTGTCAAGCCAGATTCAAATCCACCATTGAAAATATAGTCAGGTCTTGGCGTTACCCAAACATCAACAGAGTCGGTAGCTGAACATCCATTATTATCTGTAACGGTTACAAAAAACGTTTCATCTTTAGGAGGTGAAACAAAAGGATTAGCAGATGTTGAATTACTAGCCATTCCTCCTGGTGACCATTCATAGCTGTATGGGCTAGCTCCGAAACTTGCGGTTGGCTGCCCTCCAATTCGCTTCAGGTCATTTTCGCACATATAGGCGGTAGGTCCTGCCTCCGCGATTGGCAGAGGGTTGACTATAACTAAAACCTCATCCGTTGATGTACAAGCTTGCCCTGATATAGTAAGGGTATAGATCGTGGTAATTGTCGGATTTGCAGTAGTGGTAGGACTATTAGCATTGCTTAGGCCTGTTGCTGGACTCCAAGAATAGGTAAGACCAAACTTTTGGTCGTTTGCTCCAATTGTTATTGGCTCACCTAAACATACGGTTTGCTCATCCCCAGCATCGGCTTTTTGCATAGCCCCTACGTTTATAGTTACTTCATCCTTTGCAACGCAGGTCCTATTTCCATTGTTATGATCCTTTACAATAAGAGTATATGCAATGGTGGCTTCAGGGAAGGTTGTGGCTTCCATACTTTGCAAATCGCTAGGATTTATCCAGTCGGAAGGCACCCATTCTAAATCATAATTTCCTGACCCACCAATAACAGCAGTGTTGGAGCCGATTACCACACCGGATACTGGAATTCCGTCACAAAAAGTCTGGTCTGAACCAAGGCTCACTAACGGATTTTGGTAAACGTTAACTCGCATTTTGTCCGAGTCTGAACATCCATATCTGTCGGTCGCGGTCACCGTATAGGTTGCGGATTGATTTGGGCTAGCTACTGGGGTTTCCTGATTGGAAACAAATCCTGGGTTTGACCAGTTAAATGTAACAGGGTCATATCCGTCAAATGCCACTGGTGATTCGCCAATTGTAACCTGGTCTCCTTCGCAAATTTCATAATCACGGCCAGCGTCCACTTTGATTTTGTGGGGTCCAACTTCATAACTATAAATCCAAAGTATATCCGGATTGTTTAAATCGGAAATCTTTAGGGTGAATGTTTTGGGATAAATGAGGTTGTTTACAGATGGTCTTCTCAGAAATCTATTTGAGATTTCTGGTTCGTCATACCACTCGTATTTATAAGAGCCACTTCCTTGGGGGTTAGTTAATGGTCCAATTAAGTTGTTTGTAGGAGACCAGCATAAGTTATCTGAGAAAGTGTTGACTGTCATGTCATCTGGGTCTCCTGGTTCGTTATTAACTGTCCCATTACAAGCTCCAACGTTATTTGTAATTGTATCTCGGGTAATACATCCTGCAGCGTCAGTTGTTTTAAGTATAAATACTTCTTGACCTATTGACGTGTAGGTTGCATTAGGATATCTTAAATTAGGATTATCTAATAGGTTTGCTGAAGGTGATTCGCTCCAGTCAAATGTATAAGGTCCAATTCCGTTATTCACATCCACATTATAAGCAATTCCCATAGTCCTATTTACACAGCCAAAGCGGTTGGCAATGTTTACAACTAAAGGCCCGCTTACTTTCACATGCGATGTGGAAAAGACCTGACAGCCATCTCCATCTGTGGCAATAAGATGGTATTTGGTACTTTGGTTTACGTTAACTGTGGGATTTGGAAGGTTTGAAACAAAATTCCCATCGGTATCTTTCCATTCATAAGTAACTGGTGCCGTTCCTCCAGAAGAAGTTGGATTTCCGCCAAGGGTTACTTGTCCTGATTGACAAACTAAAAAAGGGCCACCTGCGTCGGCAGTCATTACCCTTACGGTTTTTGAAGTAGTAACGTTACACCCTGTTTGATCAGTTACGGTTAACGTGTAGGTTGTAGTTGCTGAGGGTGCAATCTCAATAGCCGCATCGTTACTGATATTTGTACCTCCTGTTGACCATGTGTAATAATAACCTGGTCGCCCATTTTGTGCTTTAGCAACTAAGAATATTGATTCGTTATCACAAATCTTATCCTCACCTTCAATTTGCACTGTAGCTGGGTCATATACATTTACTTTTTGGTTTACAAATGCTTGGCAACCCGAAGGTATATGGGTGGCCGTAAGCCTATAGGTTGTGTTTATGCTTGTTGAAACAGTAGGATTTTTAACAGAATAGCTGTCAAAAGGAGGGTTCAAATTGGTCCAGTTAAAACTGTAATTTGTTAATTGTTGAATCTCTGGATGTTGAATGATTACTGATCCTCCAGTACACATTTCAAGAGGAGGCTGCTCACTAAAGCTGTTTCCTATAACACTTATGGTAACATTATCTGAAGCCGAAGATCCGGATAGATTATTGGTTACCTGAACAGAATACGTGGTGGTTATATTTGGGGAAACTGTTGGGTTTGGTAAAGTTGAAACAGTGTTTCCTTGGTTATCCGTCCAAAGGTAAGATAGGTCAGTAGTACAATCATCGGATCCGGTAGGGGAGCCTCCTAGGGTTGTGCTAGTTCCCTCACAAATTGTTTTGTTTGATCCGGCATCTACAATAGGTGGGTTGGTTTCACAATCCATTGCTTTTAACTCCACATCATCCACAAATATGTAACTATTTGCCCAATAGCCTTCTTTGGAGTTTATATGGTCGGGGTCAATAAAAATATTTCTATTATAAAGTTCGCCAAAAATAGAACTATTATTAAGCAAACTTAACGCATACCCTGTGTAATGATCTCCTCCTCGAGTGCTCGATACAAGTTTGGAATAGGTGGATCTTAAGTCTGACTCAATAATTAAATAATCATATTGTTGGTCAGGTGTAAAGGTTACTGTGAATTTTTCCCAACCCTCTTTTTGGCAAGTTTGACCAGAGTATATTACTTTTCCCTGTGTAGTTGGTTGATATAATAATTGATTTTGTTGGGTCTTGCCAAGTTTTACTTGAAACGAGCCGCAATCGGCGGTAAACATTTCATCAATTTCTCCTTTTTCAGCTGAAGAAACATAAAAGGTGAGTTCATACGTTTTGCATGGAGTGATTTGATTTTTAAGTTTTATTTGCGCAGCCTCAACAAGAACAAATTCAGAGCGATCCGAGAAATATTGAGGATTGGTACGTGCTGGATCTGCATCTAATGATAATGTACTGTTAAAATGAACAGCACTCCAAAGTCCGATATATCTTTTACCTCCGTTTCTGGTATGCTCAAATCCATAATGATTACAGGGAGCATCCATACAGTTTAAATCGCCGGGATTATTACATGCAGGAATACATGTTAAATCAGAGTCGAAAAGGTCGGGGTCACCGGTGGCCGGAGACCAGCCCGTTGAGTAATTTAATTGTCCACGGGACTCAGGCATATACCCATTCTCGAAGGTTCCGTTGGTAATAATGCTTGTCCCACAATTTTGGGGATTTTGGGAGAACCCAAAAGATTGTGTAAGCATTACAATTAGAAAGAGTAATTGTATTTGTTTTTTCATGTTAAAAGTAGGTTTTGATTTATGTGAATCACAATGTATAATAAAAAACCTAATTTAAATTAAAGGTACAACATCTATCTGCATGAAAATCAGGATTTTTCATCCTGGGTAAGGAAAACTATTTGTGTTTATGAGGTTTGTAATAAACGTGTTACTGAATTTTACTCGTAAGCGGATTTACCAGTCCTTCATACTTAGTTAGCTCCAAATAAACGGTTCCTATCAATATTTCTACTTCCGCTTTAAGCGGAATTCTGTTTAAATCGTCAGTTACCCATAGGAACATTTGACTATCTTTTTTGAAGATTCTACCTGGGGTTAATTTCGGACTGAATTTAAGGCAGTTAAAAGTGCCTAGGTCTGTAGTGATGGTTTCCTTGCCAATGTACTTTACCGAAAGTGGGTTGGTTTCCTTGCCTAAAAAAAAATTTAAGGTTACCTCTTCGCCACCTACTAAATTGTTTGGATAGGCATTACGTAAATAGTAAAATGAAGAAATTACATCCTGGGCATTTTCGGGGATTTCATAGGTCCCGTTATTTGTCTTAACCGAATTATTTTTATGGTCAAATGCAGCAAAAGTTTTTCGTTTATAGTCCCCTTCACGAATATTTTCGGTGTATAATATAGGGAGGAGCTTTTTTTGATCTACATAGGAGTTATAACGGTTTCTAACCCTGTAAAAAATGTTAAAAGTCCCTACTGTTTTTCCGCGAGACTCAAAGTGATAAACAGTCTCTTGGTCAAATGATTTGTCGTCTTCGGCAACTTTTAGTGTAGCCTCCCCAGCGTCAATAAATCCGTATTTGATTCTATACACCAATTCCTCCCCCGGGCCAAAAGACCCCTTATTTTTTTGAGCAACCGAAACAGAAGCCATTAAAAAAATCATCGTAAAGAGTGTTAAATTTTTCATTTTGAACCTTGTTTGTTGCCTATTAGAGGGCCGGAAATGATTTTGGTTTAATGGGCCTCAAGCCAGTTATTTCCAGTTCCCATTTCAACTTTTATAGGGACTTTCATTTCTAAAGCGGTCTCCATTCCTTCTTTCACGATTGCCTTAACCTCCTCCAATTCAGGCTTAAATACATCGAAAATTAATTCATCATGAACTTGAAGAGTCATCTTGGTTTTGAATTTTTTCGCTTTCAATTCTTTCTGAATTTTAACCATCGCAATTTTTATCATATCGGCTGCCGAGCCTTGAATAGGTGCATTAATTGCGTTTCGTTCTGCAAATCCTCTTACGGTCCTGTTCCCAGAATTAATGTCGCGTAGGTATCTTTTTCTTCCTAAAATGGTTTCAACATATCCGTTTTTCTGTGCATTCTCTATGGATTTGTCCATATAGATTTTTATGCCCGGATATTCCTTGAAATAAGCGTCGATAATGTCTTTGGCTTCTCCTCGCTTGATCTTTAATCGTTGCGATAAACCAAATGCTGAAATACCGTAGATGATTCCAAAATTCACCATTTTGGCATTTCTTCTATGGGTTGAGGTGACTTCTTCTAAAGGGACTCCATATACTTTTGAGGCTGTCGCCGAATGAATGTCTAGTTCTTCCTTGAATGCTTTTAGCATGCTCTCCTCGTTTGCGAGGTCGGCGATGATGCGGAGTTCTATTTGGGAATAATCCGCGGCAAGCAGGACATGGTCTTTATCTCTTGGAATGAAAGCCTTCCTGATTTCTCTTCCCCGCGCGGTGCGGATAGGAATGTTTTGAAGATTAGGGTTGTTGGAGCTAAGTCTGCCTGTAGCTGCTACTGCTTGACTGAAATCAGTATGGACTCTTCCAGTCTCCTTATTAATCATCCTAGGCAAAGCATCAACGTAGGTTGATTTAAGCTTTACTAAAGACCTAAAATCAAGAATGTGCGAGATTATCTCATTCTCATCTGAAAGATCGGCAAGGGTCTCCTCAGCGGTGCTGTATTGACCTGTTTTTGTTTTCTTAGGTTTGGGTTCTATATCAAGTTTGTCGAAGAGAATTTCACCAAGCTGCTTTGGTGAGGCAATGTTGAATTCGACTCCGGCATGTTCGTAAATTGTTTTTTCTAAAACGGCGATGTCCGTGGTTAGTTCTTTTGAGAAAGCTTCAAGATTCTCACGGTCTAGGTTTACACCCTCCAGCTGTATTTCGGCTAACACCTCCAATAAAGGGGTCTCCAAGTCGTTTAAAAGCGCGTCTAACTTTGCTTCCTTTAATTGCGGAAGAAAGACGTCTCTCAATTGCAAGGTGATATCGGCGTCTTCACAGGCGTAGTCAAGAATATCCTTTGGCTCATGGTCGGACATGTTTCCTTGCTTTTTTCCTTTTGGACCAATGATTGATTCAATAGGAATTGGGCTGTAGTTTAAGTGGCCTTCGGCAAGTAGGTCCATCTTGTGGCGCCCATCAGGGTCTAATAAATAATGAGCAAGCATAGTATCGAAATACGGCCCGACAATGTCTGCGCCATGGCGCAAAAGGATCATCAAGTCATATTTAATGTTATGTCCAACTTTCTCAATTTCAGTATTAGAAAAGAAGGGATTAAGGGCCGAAATAACCGCTTTTTGATTTTTCGGGTTCACAGGTACATAATAACCCGTTCCAGCCTTGTATGAAAATGATATCCCAAGCAGTCGTGCGGCATTAGCATCAACAGAAGTAGTTTCTGTATCAAGGCAAACTACCTTCTGCTTTAGTATATCAGCGGTTAATTTTTCAATTTCACTTATGTCTTCAACGAGCTTGTAATCGTGAGTGGTGTTTTCAAGATTTTTAAATTCTGCAGGTTTGTCAAGCATTTCAGGACTTCCTGAAATGACTTGTGGCGAAAACATATCCATCTGAGGACTTGCAGCTTGACCACCCTTAACTGCGAAATCTTCCCCAAACACTCTTTTTCCAAGCGTTCTAAATTCTAATTTTGCGAAAAGTGCCGTTAATTTTTCCTTATCAGGATCCTCCATTATCATTTTCTCTGGCTCAAAAGCCACAGGAGCATCTAGGATAATGGTAGCTAAGCTTTTGCTCATTAATCCTTGATCGGCGAAATTAATTACATTTTCTTTTTGCTTTCCTTTTAATTCATGTGCATGCTCGATTAAGCCCTCCACCGAATCATATTGCGCTATTAATTTTTTCGCAGTTTTCTCTCCTATTCCAGGAATTCCTGGGATATTATCCACGGCATCTCCCCAAAGGGCAAGAATGTCGATAACTTGAAGTGGACGTTTTATTTCCCATTTTTCTAGAATCTCAGGCACACCTAAAATTTCATTCGGTTTCCCGAATCTTCCAGGTTTATAAATGAATGTATTTTCAGTAACAAGCTGGGCAAAGTCCTTATCGGGTGTCATCATGTAGGATTTGAACCCTTGTTCTTCGGCTCTTCTCACTAATGTGCCAATAACATCATCGGCCTCATATCCATCTAACATTAAAACTGGAATTTTCCATGCCTCCAGCATTTCAAAAACATAGGGAAGCCCTGTCGCCAAGTCTTCAGGCATTGCCTCACGATTGGCTTTGTATTCGGTGTATTCGATTGATCTATCTGTTGGCGCTTTGGTGTCAAAGGCAACAGCAATATGGGTAGGTTTCTGGGTTTTTAAAACATCCAGCAAGGTGTTGGCGAAGCCAAGAATCGCTGCAGTGTTTAGTCCGTAGGATGTTATCGGAGGGTTTTTTCCAAGGGCGAAATGTGCACGATAAACAAGTGCCATCCCGTCAAGGAGGTATAATTTTTTTTCTTCGGAGGCCATGAAAGGGAATAAAAAGTTGAAAGGCTAAATTAACCTATTTTCCTTTACCTCTGCAAAGATTTATTTAATCCCTCCACTCAAGAGATTCCATTAAAACCTCGATATCGGCTTTTATGAATTCAAGTACTGGTTTGATACTGTCAATTTGAGGGGCAGAGTTGAAATACAGTGCGCCACGAAGAAAATGGGTGTTAGTATCGGTAAGAAAGAACTGAATATTGCTTGCTGCATTTCCAGCGATAGTGTAATAAATTCCATATACATCTCGCGCCGTATCTTGAATCATGTTTTCTCCAATACCATCGGCTTTTACTGTGTGTTTGAAGACGAATCTCCTTGAATCTTCGGCT
>JBLIKP010000028.1:0-25863 GCA_047635375.1 Sphingobacteriales bacterium
GCGGAATACTCATTTTCTAAAATCCCATTTAGGAGCTTTCCCCAAAAAAAGCCCTCCATTAATTATGGAGAGCTTTTTTTTGGGAAATATTTTGAACTATTCTTTTCTTATTAGCGAAATCTGATTGTTTCCAATTGTTTTATAGGCTTGATCGTAGCAGTAAAACATTTCAGATCCATCAGGAAATTCTTTTTTTCTTGTGAAATACCTTAAGTCAAATCCTTCTGTTTGTAATTGAACCAATGGGAATGTTTCCTTAGGCTTTAAGTTTAAGCGTTCTAAAATTGATCTATTTCGGGTTAGAATTCGGTTGATTTTCCTAACCACTCCTGAAGTGATTTTGTATTTGTCATTGTGGTAATGATTTCTACAGTGATGTCCACAGAATTTTTTGTCGGCGCGCCCAGAAATTGGGGCACCACAGTCTTGACAGGCATTTTTCATGGTTTTAGTTTTAGGTTTGTATACCTAATATACCTATGTATCAGCCTTAGGTCAAGAAAATGAAAATTGGATTTTTAATCGCTTCCTTTAAATACATTACCGTGATGTTTTACCCGATAAGTGAAAATAAAAAGGAGCAAGTAAATACATGCTCCTTTTTATTTTATGGTTTTAATCTACCGTACATTCTTGGGAATGGAATGGTTTCTCTAACGTGCTGTAGCTTACAAACCCATGCTACTATTCGTTCAAGTCCTAGTCCGAAACCTGAATGTGGAACGCTACCGTATCGCCTTAAGTCTAAATACCATTCGAAGGCTTCCATGGGTAATTCATGTTCCTTAATTTTTTCTACTAAATAGTCGAAGTTAGTTTCACGTTCACCACCACCAATAATTTCACCGTAGCCTTCAGGAGCTAAAACATCAACACCCTTAGCGAAACGTTCGTCATTTTCGTCACGTTTCATGTAGAATGCCTTGATCTCGTGTGGCCAGTTATAAACCATTATTGGACAATCGAAAAGTCGGGTAAGTACTGTTTCGTCTGATCCACCAAAGTCGTTTCCTGATACAAAACCGCTTGCCGACTCTAACCACATCGGAATATTTTTGCTGTGCTCTTCAAGGTCTTTAAGCTCGTTTTTAAGCTTTGCCACAGCGTTCATGTTAAATTGACGGACGCCTTTCTTTATGTTTTGATTGTTGATTTGAATTTCTCTTTCCTCAATTTCTTTGTTGATTTCTTCCGTCCGCGCCAAGCAAGTGGTTAAATCATTTTCCAACGTTTTGATGCTGTTCTGTCCATCAACATCCTTCTCTCCACGTAATATTGCAACCGCATCAGTATAGGTTATACGTGGGAATGGTTTAGCAACATTTTTCAAAACCTGAACATCACGCTCAAGTACCTCAAGCTCTTCAGTACATTGGTCAACCACTGTGGTAACTACCTCTCGAAGGAATTCCTCGATTAGGTCCATGTTTTGGTCGTTGTTATGAAAGGCAACTTCTGGCTCAATCATCCAGAATTCAGTAAGGTGACGACGAGTTTTAGACTTCTCAGCTCTAAAGGTAGGGCCGAAAGTGTAAATCTTACCATGGGCCATAGCCATTGCTTCGCCGTAAAGTTGCCCACTTTGGGACAAATAAGCCGGTTGATCGAAATAATCAGTTTCGAAAAGGTTTGTGGTTCCTTCCGCAGCATTACCAGTGAAGATTGGAGCGTCCATTTGAATGAAATCTCTCTTTTGGAAGAAATTATGGATAGCAAAAGTAATAGAGTTTCTAACCCTCATAATTGCCCATTGACGACGGGAGCGTAGCCAAAGGTGACGATTGTCTTGAAGGAATTCGATTCCGTGTTCCTTTTTTGCGATAGGGTATTCTTGGGCAACTTGGTAGATTTTAACTTCATCCACTTGAAGTTCAAATCCGCCGACTTGACGTTCGTCTTTAACGACTGTCCCGGTAAGAGAAACTGAGCTTTCAAGGGTAAGGGAGTTTGCATCGGCGAAAGCCTCAGGAGAAACCTTTTGCTCATCTACGATACATTGGGTTAATCCGGTTCCATCACGAAGGATGATGAAAGCTATTCCTTTTCCAGTTCTCTTGTTTGCTACCCAGCCATTAAGGGTTACTTTTTTTTGCTCGTAGTCTTTTAAATCCTTGATAAACATTATATTATCTTTTCGAATGAATTATTTATTTAATGGGCGCTCCAAAAAAATGGGCAAATCCTAAATTTTTATGTAAAATTGCTTCTAAATAAGGGGCGAAAACTCTTTTTATTAATTTTCATCACTTAAATTAAATGGTACCATTAAGGAAGGTCCTAATGGGATGCGAAATTATTATATTTTTTTGTGCTTTCCGTTAAAACCTTCACGAAAACCCTAAAATGTTAAAACAAAGTCTTCAGCAAAAACTATTACAGAAGTTATCTCCTCAGCAGATTCAGTTTATTAAACTGTTGCAGGTACCAACTTCTTTGCTGGAAACTCGCATAAAGGAGGAGCTAGAAATCAACCCTGCCCTTGAAGATGGCAATTTTAGTACCGAAAAGGAGCAGAGAGAGGAAGAACGTGAGCGAGAAGACGGGACTGGTGAATCGGAAGATATAAATGTAGACGATTATATTCAAGAGCAATCTATTTCTGAATACAGTAAATATAGCCAAGGTGGAGATGATGAGAATGAGGGCAAGGAAATGCCTATCGCTATCACGCCGTCCTTCCACGAAGGATTAACCCTTCAGCTGGGAATGCAAGACTTCACGGACGAACAAGTGGTTATCGCTGAGCAAGTAATAGGGTCAATCGACGACGACGGTTACCTTAGAAGAGAAATTAGCTCGATGGTAGACGATCTGGCATTTACTCGTAATTTCCAAACTACCGAAGAAGATGTTGAAGGAGTTTTAAGGGTTATTCAAACCTTTGAGCCTGCAGGTGTTGGAGCTCGTAGCCTTCAAGAATGTTTGAAAATTCAGCTTATTAAACGTGACGAGAAAATCCCGAGTGTTGCGTTGGCAATTAAAATATTAGACAATCATATCGATTCATTTACAAAGAAGCATTACACTGCCATGGCGAAGTCATTGGGAATAGACATGGAGCAGCTGAAGCCCGGAATTGATGAGATATTAAGGCTTAATCCAAGACCAGGGGGTGCTTTAGCCTCTTCTGCAATGCTTAAGAATCAACAGATTATTCCTGATTTTATCCTTAGGAATAAGGATGGGGATCTTCAGCTTTCGCTGAATTCTAAAAATGCCCCTGAGTTACGTGTTTCTCGAGGATACAAGGAAATGCTCCAAACCTACTCTGAATCTTCGAAAACTAACAAAAACATGAAGGAGGCCGTTCAATTTGTAAAGCAAAAATTGGATTCGGCAAAATGGTTTATCGATGCAATTCGTCAGCGTCAAGCTACCCTTATGAATACTATGAATGCAATCCTAGAATTGCAGTATGAGTATTTTATCGATGGGGATGAAACCAAGCTAAGACCTATGATTTTAAAGGATGTCGCTGAAAAGATTGAAATGGATATTTCTACCGTTTCGCGTGTAGCAAACAGTAAATATGTTCAAACTGATTTTGGGATTTTCCTTCTTAAATCTTTTTTTAGTGAAGGTATTCAAATGGAATCTGGAGAAGAGGTTTCTAATAAGGAAGTGAAAAGAATTCTTTCTGATTGTATTCAAAGCGAAGAAAAAAGAAAGCCTCTAGCCGATGAGAAATTGGCAAAAGTCCTGAAGGATAAGGGATATAATATTGCACGGAGAACTGTTGCAAAATATCGTGAACAAATGGGGGTCCCTGTGGCACGACTTCGAAAAGAACTTTAATGGAGAAACTGGCGAAAATACTTTCGATGGTTTTTCACCCCATACTGGGTCCTATTTACGGACTAAGTTTTATGTGGGCCATAGGCGTATTCCCATTAATTGGAAAAAATAACGCATCACTTATTTTGTTTGCCATAATGGTGCTTGTGAATACCTTTATTATTCCGGTGTTGACCGCCTTGTTGTTAACCAAAATGGGAAAGGTAGATTCGATTTACATGAAAGATCGAGAGCAGAGAACAATCCCCTATTTTGTTACCGGTCTATTTTATTTTTTCACCTTTTATTTTGCAAACAGCATAGGAATCTCTCCTGAATTTTCTGCTTTTATGCAAGGTGCAGCATTGGCGGTTCTGGGAAGTCTTTTGATAAACATGAAGTGGAAGATTAGCGCCCACATGGTTGGAATGGGAGGAGCATTGGGAATGATTATCGCACTTTATTTTTATTATCCTTTCATAGGATTCGCTCCAGTGGCAACTGTGGCTATTTTAGCAGGTGTTATTGGATCGGTTCGATTGTTTTTAAATGCACATAAACCCTCTGAAGTGTACTTCGGGTTTGCGCTTGGGCTGATTTCACAACTTGTGGTTTTTAACCTTATTTAATTTCTTTTACCGCAATTTTCGCCGATAAAAGGCAAAGTGGAATTCCACCTCCGGGATGAACGCTACCGCCTACAAAAAGCAGGTTTTTTATTTTTCTTGAGAAATTTGGGTGCCGTAAAAAGGCAGCGAATTTATCATTTGAAGCGTTTCCGTAAAGCGCTCCAAGGTAACTGGAAGTAGTGGTCTGAATTCCTTCCGGCGTTAAAACTTCCTCACAAAGAATCCTTGCCTCTAAGTCGGGAATGTTCAATTGAGCCGATAGCTTTCGAATTAAATTTTTTCGTGTTTCACGCACTAACTTTTGCCAATCCTGACCATTCGTATGAGGGGCATTTATCATCACAAACCAGTTCTCACAATCTGAAGGGGCGTCGGTTGGGACTTCCTTGCTGCTTACAAAAAGATAAATGGTGGGGTCGTCGATAATGGTTTTTGTGTTGAAAAGGGCCTCAAATTCTGCAGGATAATCCTCACTGAAAAATAAATTATGGAGGTCGAGTTCAGGGTAGTTTCCGTTTACTCCCCAATAAAATATTAATGCTGAAGAGGATCTTGGCTGCTCAAGGATTTTTGTGGGGTGTTTTTGATTTGGAAGTAGTTTTTTATAGGTAGGTACAATGTCCATGTTGCTCACAACACATCCCGAAAAAGCCTTTTTCTGGTTCACAATTACTCCTTTGGCTACACCGTCCTCAACGATTATTTCATCCACAGTTTGATTAAACTCGAATTCAACGCCAATTTCCAAAGCTAATCTGAATAAGGCTTCAGTGATCCGATACATTCCGCCTTCTGGGAAAAACGCCCCTAAATCATGCTCAATATGGCTAATCACATTTAAGGTTGCCGGAGCGAGGTAGGGCGAAGAACCATTATAAGTCGCATAGCGATTGAAAAACTGGACGCTTTTAGCCTTTTCAAAACGTTTACTGTTGGCATTGTCCATAGTCTGCATGGAGTCAATTTCACCCAGCCTGAAAATGCTTTTAACCGTATCCCACCTAAAAAAGGTGCTTAATTTATGGAGGGAGCGTTCAAGGAAAACACCATTTGTGATTTCGTAAATGTCCTTGGCTTTTTGGAAATAGGAATTAATGTTTTCTTGGCTTTCGCCGAAGGATTTCTCCCATTCCTCCGCAAATATTTCTGGATTTGCTGGAGCCGAAAACTTTGTCCCGTCGGGGAAGAAGTAGTTTCCAGAAACTGAAAGTGGTTTGTAATTGAAATAGTCTCTGGGGTTCTTTCCGCAAAGGGTGAATAGCTCGTCGACTAAATTTGGTAGAGTGAAAAGAGAAGGGCCCCTGTCGAAACGAAAGGGGCCACTTTTGTGCTCTGTGAGTTTTCCTCCTGCTTGTGCAGAAGACTCGAATACTTTTACTTGCTTTCCAGCATGTTGTAATCTAATGGCTGCGGCTAATCCTCCGATTCCCGCCCCAATTACAATTGCTGAGTTTTGTTCAATTCTATTCACTAAAAGAAAATACCTAGGTTAATACTTACGTAAGAAATTTTAACCTTGATTTCGTCTGTGGTGTTAATGTCGTTAAGTCCATTGCTGTAAGTAACTCCTATTTGAGCTGCTGTATTTCCACCCAACGAGTATTTTACCCCAGCACCCATATTTAATGCTGCTCTAAAAACGCCGATTGACTCGCTTAGGTCTTTGTCTTTGTAAACCTCGCTAACCACACCTTGTTGATCTACTTGGTCCTTGTCACCACGAGCTTTAAGTCTAATTCCGCTACCTAATCCGAAAAGGCCATAAAAAGAAACCTTGCCCATAGGGCTGGCTGTTAATCTTAGTGCTACAGGGATTTCTAAATATTGTAAGCGATATACTAAGTTGTCTTTTCCGGTTCCATTAACCTGAGACATTTTTCCGCTCATTGATGCAATACTGAATTCCGTAGCTAGGGCGTAGTTGTCTGAGAAATAACCGTCAATCATAAGCCCGTAAGAAAACCCAAGTTTTGCGCCATTATTTGTTACCCCTTCGGTTTCTGGTTGCAAGAAGGAGATAATTGGGTTAGCTTTGAGACCTAATTGTAGCCCCTGAGCATTGGTTCCTAGGGTTGCGATTAAAAGGCAAAAGGCAACGATTAATTTTTTCATGGTTAACATTTTATGAATGTTTGTTAGATTTTTTACTACTATGCAGCTCCAAAGATATTCTTTTTTTTCAATCTCCTTAATGGTTTTGGTGAGTTTTCTGACCTCCTGCAGTGAAGCCGAAAAAGGTTTTCAAGCACCGCTATCTCCAATAAGTATTGAGCGTTTTGAGCAAGATCTTTTTAACTCAGATACCACTGATATTATTGGTCAAATGCAACAGTGGGACGCGAAATACCCAAACTTCCTAAAAGTATACTTTGAAGGGATAATGAAATTCGGGAAATTGGACGATCCTGCTTTGTTAGATATTGTTGCCGATTATTCCAGTAACATTTATATGAAGGAGCTAAAAGAGGATTGCGACTCTGTTTTTGGGGACTTTGAAAAAGAGAAAAAATATCTAGAAATGGCAATGGGGAATTACAAGCACCATTTCCCAAGCAAACCTACCCCTCGTTTTATAACGTACGTCTCAGGATTTAATAATCAAATCATTCTAGGTGATAGTTTGGTGGGTATAGGACTTGATATGTTTTTAGGGCCAACATATGAATATTACTTCACTACAAATATCCCAAGATATATTATTCAAAAATTCGATAGAAAATACCTTCCAGTAAACACGATTAAAGGAATTCTGCAAGGCGATTTTCCTGCTCCAAGTGAGGATAACTTCACGCATAAGTTAATCATAGAAGGAAAGCACATGGTTGCCCTAGACTATTTGTTCCCAAATACGGCTGATTCAATAAAGATAGGATTCACAGAATCTCAAATGGCCTACTGTGATCAAAATGAAGGTGAGATTTGGGCGTTTTTTATTGAACGTGATCTTTTGTACTCTAACCGCAACGCCGATATCGCTAGATATTTTAACGATGCGCCCTATACTGTCACTCTTTCGCCAAAATCGGCGCCAAAGCTGGGTGTCTTTGCCGGTTGGAAGATTGTAAGAAAGTATATGGATAAAAATCCTGACCTTACTTTAAAAGAACTCATGGAAGAGACTGATTATCAAAAAATCATGCAAGGAGCAGCGTATAAACCTAAAATATAATTCGAAACAGTGGCTTTTGGTACGTTTTTGGTTATAAAAGGGTAGTTCTAATTATATAAGCAAAATAAATTATGTTTAAAAAAATACTATTCGCCGGGCTTATAGCCATTCCATTTGTTGGGTTAGCGCAAGTCAAAAAAGATGATTTTGGATGGAAATATGGCGGAGTGGGTTCCATTGTTTTTAATCAAGCAAGCTTTACAAACTGGGCTGCTGGAGGTGAGAATAATTTAATGCTAACCAGTCTGCTTAGTCTTAACGCCGACTTCAAGGATGAGAAACGTGTTTGGGAAAATGGTTTAGACCTGGGATATGGTAAACAGCGCATTCAACGTGACTTCTTCCCTGCGAGAAAAAGCCAAGATGTAATCGAGTTAAATTCTAAATACGGAAGAAAGATTAGTCCTAAAACGTATGCCTCAGTAAACTTAAATGCTAGAACCCAGTTTGCCAAAGGATATAAATTTGGCGATTCAACGCGGACATTAGTTTCTGATTTCTTGGCGCCACTTTTTGTAACACCCTCTGTGGGTTTTGACCATAAACCTTTTGAAGGATTGAGTCTTTATTTATCTCCATTGACAGGAAAATTCACCTACGTTGGAAGTCAATTCCTTGCCGACAAAGGGGCTTTTGGAGTTGAACCTGGGGGAAACTTCCGTTCGGAATTAGGAGCTTCGTTTAACTTAAAGTACAAAACGACAATCATGGAGAATGTTTCGTTTGAAACTAAATTGCAGACTTTCACGAATTATTCAACAATAGACAAGGTAGATGTTAATTGGGAAAATTTAATCTCAATGAAAATTAATGAATACTTATCGGCTAATTTAATTACCCTTTTAATTTATGATGAAGATATTCCTGTTATTGTTGATGAGGAAACCGGAAGGGCAGGCCCACGAGTTCAGTTTAAAGAGGTTTTTGGAGTTGGGCTTACTTATAAGTTTTAATTGTATAAAAAATATTTGATAAAAATTAAGCTCAGCATTTTGCTGGGCTTTTTTTGTGTACACCCAATAGAGAGTAGCAATTTGATGGGTTTTTCAGAAACAAATGCAATTAATAATATTCAAATAATTAAAATTAAATTTTGATAATTTATTTTGAGCGGTTTAAAAGTTTGTTTTAAAATTTACAAAGTTAGTTTTTGATCTATAAAGATGGTTTATTTTGGTATTTTCATTTTTTTATGTTTTATTTGAGATTGAATAAGAATAAAATATTTAAAAATTACCAAAATGAAAAGAACTCTACTATCTCTTAACTTATTTGCGTTTCTTTTGATATTATCTTTTTCCTCAGCCGCACAATTAGCTGGTTGGTCGTCTGCGGTAATATTTGATGTGGTTAATAATTCAGCAACTGCGGTCGAAGGAAAGCCCATAGCAATATCTCTAAATACAGCCGATTTGATCGGGCTTGAAAAAATGCAAGCTACAGGAGCTGATATTCGCTTTGCCTCTGACTGCGACGGAGCAACTCTTTTCAGCTACTGGATTGCCTCGGGGATTAATACGGAGGACACAAAATTATTTATCAAAGGCCTTTCTGTTGGCGCAAATGATAGTACATCTATCTATCTGTTGTACGGGAATCCATCAGCCCCAGCGGCATCTGATTTTGATGCAGTGTTTACTAATCAAAGGATAATTGCATCATCTGAGGCGCTAACCATAATTGATACTTTAATTGAAACTGATTATTTTGAGATTTCAGGAGGAGCATTAGTCACTCTTGCCCCAGGGCATCCTGGAAAAATGTCTGTTAAGGCAAGCATGATAAAAATCAACGGAGTTCTAAATTTAGATGGGATGGGTTACGCAGGGTCTGCCCCAAATGTTAACGGTGAGGGTCCAGGTGGCGGCGGATCCAATACTGACGCCTATTCTTCTGGTGGAAGTGGCGGGTCTTATGGTGGAAAAGGCGGTTCAGGCTCTAAAGGTGGGTTAGGTGGAGAAGTCTATGGTACCGTTTCTGGTCTTGATATCCAAAGAGGTTCTGGCGGTGGCGGTGGCGGACAAAATCCAGGTGAAAGTGGAGGTGGTGCTGTTTTTTTAAGTGCTACTGGTGTTGAAATAAACGGAAGTATTTCCGTTAACGGAATTGATGGATTAGACGATGTGGCATCTGGCGGCGGTGGCGGCTCTGGTGGCGGAGTTTTGATACTTAGTCAACACATTACCATTAATGGTGAAATTAGCGTTAGAGGTGGTAACGGAGATCCTGCTGGAAACTGGCCAGGCGGCGGCGGTGGCGGTGGAAGGGTTAAGCTATTCTATGGTGAGTCTGTTACCGTTAACGGTGAAATTATTTTAGATGGCGGATTAGTAACTCCGCAATATTCAGAAACTGATCCTCCAGCAATCCCAGGTGGCCTTGGTATTCTTTCCATGGAAGAAAAAGATCAAGGATATGTGGAGACAAGAATATCTTCTCTAGGTATTTCTATGATTGTAAACCAACAAGAGGCCTGTTTAGGAGACGAAGTTGTATTTACAGCAACGGGATCGTTTGGGAATTTTGATTTCCTTTCAAATAATGAAATTATACAATCAGGTGACTCCCCAGAGTTAAATATTACCACTTTGGCTGATAGTAGTACAATTGTCGTTGAAAATTATGACCCAGCTGGTGGTTGCCGACTAAGATCAAAATCGATCTTTATGCGTGTTAGCCCTAGCTTGCCTGTCGCTAGTTTTACCTCAGAGTATGAGCTTTTTACTGCTACATTTACTAACGTTTCAGAAAATCCAATCCGTTATGCTTGGGATTTTGGCGATGATATTGGAGTTTCTGACGAAGCTAATCCAGTTTATAGATATGAAAATTTCGGTAATTATTATGTAAACCTTACCGTTGAAAACGGTTGTGGTTCAGCAACTAAAAGAAAACTCCTTAAACTTGCTGGAGACGGACCTCCGGGGGCATTGTTTGAGTCGACTACAAGAAATGACACCACTTTCTTCACTGACTTAAGCGTGAATAAAATAAATAAGTACGTTTGGGCTTTCGGTGATGGAGATACTTCGTATGCACCAAACCCAAAGCATATTTACAAAAGCGAGGGGCCCTTTATTGTTTGTTTGACGGTAGAAAATACTTTTGGTTCAGATACGCTTTGCAAGCTTGTAGAGTTGGTGGAGGTTACAAATGTTAACTCAACTAAATCAGAATTTAATTTGAAATTAATGCCAAATCCAGCGAGCGAGGTTATTGAAATCAATTCATCCGAAACCCTTAGTAATATTGAAATCTTTGATATTCAAGGGCGGAGAGTGTATGCCAATTCAAATGTCTTTGGAAAAGAAGTAGTTCAGGTCTCAGATTGGACTAAAGGCTTTTATATTCTAAAAGCTCAATCGGATATCGGCTATAAAGCCTTGAGATTCATTGTTAATTAATGATGACGCTTAAAATGTAATTAAATGCTCGGAATTTATTTCGGGCATTTTTTTTGCTAAAAAAAAGATTATATGGAGGGAAGATGTTTTTCTTTGTTATTGTCTTAAAAATATTTATTTTAGACGTTTAATTTTGTTTATTTTTTAATACAATAATTTTATTCTGATTGCGGTTTTCGAAAGCCCTTTTATATTGTAATAATATTGGGAGTAAACCCATTTACAAGCAACTTTTCATTTTCTTTGAGGTCTTAATCTTGAAAAAACCATTTATTCCAATAAAATGAAAAAACTAATATTTGCATTTATTGTCTTTTTAGCGACAGTATCTCCTTTTAACTCGGCTTCAGCCCAACTTCCTGGTTGGTCATCGGCTGTAATCTTCGATGTGTTTAACGGCACTAATGCCGATGTAGCAGGAAAGCCTATTATCCTAACAGTTAACACCAAAGATCTAATTGAACTTGGTCAATTGCAGGAGAATGCTGCAGACATACGGTTCGCATCTGATTGTGAGGGTGCTACTCTTTTTGATTATTGGATTGAGTCTGGTGTAAACACTGAAAATACTCAAATTTATGTGCGTGGATTAAATATTCCAGCAGGAGATAGTACTTCAATTTACCTTATTTATGGTAACCCAACGGCCGCTGAAGGTTCAAACTTCGATGCGGTTTTTGTAAGCCAAAGGATTATTTCTGCAAACGAAGAACTAACCGCTCTTGATACAGTAATTGATGTAGATTATTTCGAAATTACAGGTGGTGTAGTTGTAACTTTAGGTACAGGACATCCAGGTAAGGTTACGGTTAATGCAAGTAGAATAAAAATTGACGGAGTTTTAAACTTAACAGCAAAAGGATTCGCAGGATCTGCTCCTAACGTAAATGGTGAAGGTCCAGGTGGCGGTGGTGCTAATCCATCTTCCTTTGGTGCTGGCGGTGGCGGTGCTGGTTACGGTGGCAAAGGTGGTCATGGATCCAGTGGTGGATCTGCTCAAGGTGGTGTAAAATATGGAACAACTGCTGGTCCTGATGTCCAAAAAGGATCTGGTGGTGGCGGAGGTGATGCTGGAATTGGTGGTGCTGGCGGTGGTGCAGTGACGCTTGTGGCTACAGGAGTTAATATAAAAGGTGATATTCGAGTAAATGGCGAGGCAGGCGCTGCTAACGGTGGCTCTGCTGGTGGTGGAGGCGGTGGCTCTGGAGGTGGTATTTTAATCATTGGACAGCATCTTGCTATCTCTGGAGATTTATATGCTCAAGGTGGCGATGGCGGACCTGCTGGAAACTGGCCAGGTGGTGGTGGTGGTGGTGGACGTGTGAAAACGTTCTTCGGTGAAACTTTAAGCCATACTGGAAAAATTTATGTTGAAGGAGGATTAGTTTCTAAACCATATTCTGCCGAAGATGTGGTGGAAGAAGGAAGGCCAGGAACAAGTTCCTCAGCAAAACAAAGTATTGGTTTTATTACTTCAAAAATATCTTCTTTAGGAATTGGCTTAATTTCTGATCAAACTGTGATTTGTGCGGGTACAAATGTTACTTACGATGCAACAGGTTCCTTCAGTACATTCGAATTCTTCGTGAATAATGCATTAATTCAAACAGGTGAAAGCCCTAAGTTTGAAATTGAAACACTTACTGATAGTGCTGTAATAGCAGTTGAAAACTACGACCCAGCTGGTGGGTGCAAATTGCGTTCTAAAACAGTTTTTATGCGCGTGAGCTATGGGCCTCCTAAGGCGAAATTTGAAGCCGATTTCAATAAACTGGAAGTTAATTTTATGGATGAGTCTTTAAGCCCTATTACTTGGGCTTGGGATTTTGGAGATTCTTTAGGAACCTCAACTGAGCAAAATCCATTTTACAAATATGGTGATGGCGGAAATTACGATGTAACACTTCTTGTAACCAACGGCTGTGGTGAGAATACTTTAACTAAGCCTTACCGTGTGAGCGTGCTTAGTTCTCCATTGGTTGATTTCGAATTTAAGACAATAGGTGACTCAACTTACTTTACAGATAAAACGCAAAACGAAGTTTTAAATTGGAAATGGGATTTAGGTGATGGCGATAGTTCAGATGTTCAAAATCCAGTACATTCATACAGTGGCCCAGGCCCATTTATTGTTTGCCTAATGGCAGATAACGTTTTTGGTGCTGATACTGTGTGTAAGGTTGTTGAGTTGATTCAGGCTACAGGTATCGCTTCCGCGGAAGCTTCATTTGATTTGGTAATTGCACCAAACCCTGTTAGAAACCAATTGAAGATAACTTCTTCAGAAGAAATCAAACAACTTGAGATATATAATCTTCAAGGTCAGCGTTTGTTTTTCGCTGAAAATAAAAATACACAACAGTCAATTGAAGTTTCTTCATGGGCGAAAGGTGTATATGTACTTAAGGCATTTTCACAAAACGGAATTGCAGTGTCACGATTTATCGTAGAATAAGTAAAAGAAACAGTCTAAATTTCAAGTCTACCCTTATTATTTAAGGGTAGACTTTTTTTTGACATTTTGGGGATGGATGCTCTGTGAGTGACTTTTTTAAAGGGAGAATCCTTCATTAGTGAATTTTAACGATTGTTTTAGCGGTCGCTAGAGCGTGTAAAATCAGATTTTCAGACAAAGTGTGTCCAAACAAATTTTTTACCTTAGTGTTTAACAGACAAACCGAATAATAATTTTGAAGAGTTTCTCCATTAAAGATATAGAATCCCTTACGGGAATAAAGTCACATACCTTACGCGTATGGGAGACACGATACAACTTTATAACCCCCAAACGTACCGAAACCAATATCCGCTATTATACAGAGGAGGATTTACGAAAGCTCATGAACGTAGCGCTTCTTAATCAACATGGTTTCAAGCTATGCAATCTCGCCGATCTTGACGATTGTGATATTAACAAACATGTAGAAGAAATATGCGATGACTGTCACAAACACGACGGGCAGTTGCAAACGCTATACATGGCAATGATTAATTTTGATGAGCAAGCCATAGACAAGGTTATCACAACCAATATTGTAAGGTTAGGGATGAAAGAAACAATGCTTCAGCTGGTTTTCCCGCTGATGAACAAAATTGGGATGATGTGGCAAGCGGCATGCATATGTCCGGCGCATGAGTATTTCGTTACCAATATCATCAAGCAGAAGCTTAACGTAGCAAGTGACGCTCAATATCATGTTGAGAATCCAAATTCTAAAAGATTCCTATTATTCCTTCCCGAAGGTGAAAACCACGAGTTAAGCCTTTTGTTTGCCAATTATCTTCTTAAAATTCACGGGCATAAAGTGCTATATCTAGGTCAAAGTCAGCCGATTAAAGATTTAGAGTCGGTAGCTAAAACGTTTCGTCCTGACTTCCTTCTTTCTGTGGTCACATCGCCCTTGGTAGCGGGGAGTCTGGAGAAATTCATAGAAAAAATCTGCGCTTCATTCAAAAATCAACAAATCTTACTTACAGGTTTTCAAGTAATTAACCAAGGTATTGAGGGGGTTGGTAATTTGAGAGTTTTAGAATCTCCAGACGATCTTCTAGATTTGCTTGCAGATTATAAGCCAGCCAAAGAATTGGTGTAGGTTCAACTAAAATTCAACTTTTCTTCATAAAGAATGTATTTATTTTACTCTAATGGGAGTAAAAATTCGTGTGCGATTCAAATTTTCCGATATTTGTAGGTAATTTCGAAATAACACGTAACGCGCATTACAAAATACTATAAATGGATAAACTGTCGTACCTAAGTAACGCTAATCCTGAGTACATAGATAACCTGTACCAATCTTTCTTGAAAGACCCAGAATCTGTTGATTTTGGCTGGCGCAAATTTTTTGAAGGCTATGAATTTAGCAAAGACACTGGCTTTGAGACCTTCTTAAAGAACAGTGAAGAAACCTTTGAAAAAGAAATTAAGGTTCTTAACATGGTTAATGGATACCGTTCTCGCGGTCATTTATTTACCAAAACCAATCCAGTACGTGAGCGACGTAAGTATTATCCAGGAAAGGAACTTGAGACATTTGGCTTAAGTGAAGACGATTTAGATACCGTATTCCAATGCGGAAAAGAATTAGGTCTTGGACCAGCAACATTACGTGAAATAGTTGCTCATATTGAGCAAACCTACTGTCAGAGCATTGGTACAGAATTCATGTACCTACGTAATCCGTTAAAAATAGAATGGTTTTTAAAGCGTTTCCGTGAAGAGCAAAACACGCCAAATTTCGATTTAGTAGAGAAAAAACGCATTCTGCGAAAGCTTAACCAAGCTGTGGTATTCGAGAATTTCTTACACACAAAATACGTTGGGCAAAAAAGATTCTCACTTGAAGGTGCTGAGTCTGTTATCCCAGCGCTTGATGCGATTATAGAAAAAGGTGCAGCGCAAGGTATTGAAGAGTTTGTAATTGGAATGGCACATCGTGGCCGACTAAACGTACTTGCCAATATTCTTAATAAAACATTCAAAGAAATTTTCTCAGAATTCGAAGGGAAACTTTTCGAAGACGAAATTGATAACGCACAATTTGGTGGTGACGTAAAGTACCACATGGGCTATGCTTCTGATGTAAAAACCTACGAAGGCAAAAATGTAAGACTTAATCTTTCTCCTAATCCATCTCACCTTGAGGCTGTTGACCCAGTTGTTGAAGGAATGGTGAGGGCCAAGATTGATCATAAATATAAAGGCGATTTTAGAAAAATTGCTCCAATCTTAATCCACGGTGATGCTTCTATCGCTGGGCAGGGAGTCGTTTATGAAGTTGCTCAAATGTCTAAATTGGAAGGTTACCGCACAGGTGGTACCATACATTTAGTAATTAACAATCAAGTTGGTTTCACCACCAACTACCTTGACGGAAGATCAAGTACTTACTGTACTGATGTGGCAAAAGTGACACTTTCGCCTGTATTCCACGTTAATGGTGACGATGTTGAAGCACTAGTTTACGCGATTCAAATGGCCATGGAATTCCGTCAGGAATTCCATACCGATGTTTACATCGATGTGCTTTGCTACCGTAAATACGGGCACAATGAAGGAGATGAGCCTAGATTTACTCAGCCTTTATTGTACGATGCAATCCAAAAGCACGATAACCCGAGAGAGGTTTACATGCAAAAGCTTATTGCATCTGGTGAAATTTCAAAGGAGCTTGCCAAAGAGATGGAAAAAGATTTCAAGGACATGCTGCAAGGCATTCTTGAAGAAGCAAAAAAACAAGATATAGGTCAGCGCTCATTAAAAAGCTTCACCGGTCGTTGGAGAGACTTCAGAATGGCAACCAATGCCGACTTCAAAAATTCAATAGACACGTCAATTTCTGAAAAGAGATTAAAGTCACTTGGTGCGAGTTTAGTAGCACTGCCAGAAAATAAAAACATCTTTAGAAAGATTAATAAGATTTTCGGGGAGCGTGAGCAAATGCTTAAGGACGGAACCTTTGATTGGGCAATGGGTGAACTGTTAGCCTATGCTTCACTTTTGACCGAAGGGCATGCCGTGCGTTTAAGCGGACAAGATTGCGAACGAGGAACTTTCTCTCACCGTCATGCGGTAATAAAATTCGAGAAATCGGAGGAGGAGTACATTCCATTAGCGAATTTATCTAAAGACCAAGCTCCTTTTACTGTGTACAACTCATTCTTGAGTGAATATGCAGTGTTAGGATTTGAATACGGATATGCGGCATCCACGCCAAACCATCTGACTATTTGGGAAGCGCAATTTGGAGACTTCTTTAACGGCGCTCAAGTTATTATTGACCAATTCTTGGCCAGTGCACAAACTAAATGGAAAAAGAGTAACGGACTGGTAATGTACTTGCCACACGGGTACGAGGGACAAGGACCTGAGCATTCATCGGCACGTATGGAGCGTTTCTTAGAGCTTTGCGCCGATAATAACCTGCAAATTGTTAACTGTACAACACCCGCTAACCAATTCCACGCGTTAAGACGTCAGCTTAAAACAGATTACCGTATTCCGTTAATCATGTTCACCCCTAAGAGTTTACTTCGTCATGCTGAGTGTAGAAGTACAACCGAGGAGTTCACCAAAGGAAAATTCCAAGAGATTATTGACGATGTGCAGATTAAGGATGCGAAGAAAGTAACCAATGTACTTTTCTGTCAGGGAAAGGTTTACTACGACCTTAAGACTAAGCGTGATTCACTACCAAAGAAAGATCAAGAAAAATATGCTATTGTAAGAATGGAGCAGATTTACCCGCTTCCTTACGATCAATTAGATAATATTCTTGCAAAATACAGTAACCACAAGCACATTGTTTGGGTTCAAGAGGAAGCAAAAAACATGGGGGCATGGCCATACATTAGTCGTAAATTTAAGGACAATAAAATTCACATTGTTTCTCGTAAAGAAAGCGGCTCCCCAGCAACTGGTCACCCAAAACAAAATATTACGCAGTTTAATTACATTATGGAAAAAGCCTTTGAGCTTAACCCATCTGGTGATAGAAGTGCATCAGAAAAAGCTGGAAAAAAATAATTACAAAAACCTATCGGCTACAGCCTGAAAAGGATAGCCAATAACAATAAATACGAACAATGAGTTTGCAAATTAAAGTACCACAAGTAGGAGAATCTATAACCGAAGTAACTATTGCCGAATGGCTTAAAGCCGATGGCGATTACGTGGAGCAAGATGAGGTGATTGCAGAAATTGAGTCTGACAAGGCGAGTTTCGAGATTACTGCTGAAAAGCCAGGTACACTTAAGATTGTTGCCCAAGAAGGGGATACCATAAGCATTGGTGAGGTAGTGTGTGAGATTGACGAGAGTGGAACAGCTCCTTCAGGCGACAGTGATCCACCTAAAGCTGAAGAAGCACCAGCTCCAGCGGCAGAAGCTCCAGCAGCATCTGCACCAGCGCCACAAGAAGCAAGCACAGGATACGCAGCCGGACACCCTTCTCCAGCAGCTTCAAAAATATTGTCGGAAAAAGGTGTGAAACCTAACGACGTTTCAGGTTCTGGACGTGATGGAAGAATCACAAAGGAAGATGCTCAAAATGCAAGCTCAGCACCGAAAGCGGCACCTGCTCCAGAAAAATCTGCGCCAGCGCCTAAGCCAGTAATGGTGGGTGGTTCTCGTGAAACTGAGCAAAAGAAAATGTCTTCAATGCGTAAAACCATCGCTAAGCGTTTGGTGAGCGTGAAAAATGAAACGGCCATGTTAACGACCTTCAATGAAGTCGACATGAAGCCTATCATGGACATCCGTAAGAAATACAAAGAGCAGTTTAAAGAAAAGCATAACATTGGACTTGGGTTTATGTCATTCTTCACCAAAGCGGTGTGTGAGGCATTAAAAGAATTCCCTACTGTAAATAGCCAGATTGACGGTGATTTCCAAGTGAATCACGACTACTGTGATATCTCTATCGCGGTAAGTTCTCCAAAAGGACTTGTGGTTCCTGTGATTCGTAACGCTGAAGCAATGAGCCTTGCGCAAATCGAAGACTCGGTTAAGGCACTTGCCCTAAAAGCACGTGACGGAAAAATTACCCTAGAAGAAATGACCGGTGGAACTTTCACCATCACTAACGGTGGTATCTTCGGATCTATGTTAAGTACACCAATCATAAACCCTCCGCAAAGTGCTATCCTAGGAATGCACAACATTGTAGAGCGTCCGGTGGCAATAAACGGACAAGTGGAAATCCGCCCGATTATGTATGTAGCCCTTTCTTATGATCATAGAATTGTAGACGGACGTGAGTCAGTAGGTTTCCTTGTAAAAGTGAAGGAATACTTAGAAGATCCTACTCGCCTTTTATTAGGTATATAAGCAAAAACATTACTTCCCATCTTCAATAAAATGAAGATGGGATTTTTAAATAATAAGCGTGAAGTTTTGGCTTCCGCCGATGATTAACACCGCCTGCAAAGGCACAAGAAAATAGAACAAATGACGTACGACGTTACCGTAATTGGATCAGGACCTGGTGGATATGTAGCAGCAATTCGTTGCGCACAGCTTGGAATGAAAACAGCGATTATTGAAAAATACGATACCCTTGGAGGAACATGCCTAAACGTAGGTTGTATTCCTTCAAAGGCACTTTTAGATTCTTCGGAGCACCTTCATAAGGCCCATACAGATTTTAAAGCGCACGGAATTAATCTTTCTAAAATAGACGTCGACTTTACACAAATGGTAAACCGTAAGCGTGAGGTTGTTAGCCAAACATGCGACGGTGTTGACTTCTTAATGAAGAAAAACAAAATTGACGTTCACCACGGAATGGGATCGTTCAAGGATAAAAATACTGTGATAATTACCGATTCAAAAGGTAAAACCACCGAAATCACAACCAAGAAGACCATCATCGCTACAGGTTCAAAGCCAAGCACACTTCCTGGGATTGATATCGACAAGAAAAGAATCATCACTTCTACCGAGGCTTTAGAGCTTAAGGAAATTCCTAAGAAATTAGTGATTATTGGTGGGGGAATTATTGCTGTTGAGCTAGGTTCTGTATATCAACGTCTGGGTACTGAAGTAACCATCGTTGAATACATGGATTCGTTAATCCCAACCATGGATGTAGATCTTGGTAAGGAGATGGGCCGCTTGATGAAGAAGCTAGGAATGACCCTTATGATGGGAAGTAAAGTGACTTCGGCGAAAGCCACCGCAAAAAGCGTAACCGTATCTGTGGAAAGCAAAGACGGAAAGAAAAAAGAAGAGCTTAAATCCGACTACTGCCTTGTAGCTGTAGGACGTAAGCCATATACCAACGGATTAGGATTAGAAAACATAGGCGTAAAACTTGACGACCGTGGAAGAATTGAAGTAGGGGATAACCTAGAAACTTCAGCCGAGGGAATCTTCGCTATTGGAGACGTTATAAAAGGCGCGATGCTAGCACACAAAGCCGAAGAAGAAGGCGTGTTAGTTGCTGAGTACATGGCAGGAGAGAAGCCACACATCAATTACAGATTAATCCCAGGAGTTGCCTACACATGGCCAGAAGCCGCTGGAGTAGGATTTACAGAGCAAGAGCTTAAAGCCGATGGGAAAGTATATAAAGTTGGAAAGTTCCCTTTCAAAGCTATTGGTCGTGCTCGTGCGAGTATGGATACTGATGGTTTCGTGAAGATATTAGCAGATAAAGAAACCGACGAAATCTTAGGCGTTCACATGATAGGCCCAAGAATCGCCGACCTTATCGCTGAGGCAGTTGTAGCTATGGAATTCCGCGCATCTGCCGAAGACCTAGCACGAATGTCTCACGCACACCCAACGTACGCAGAAGCCGTTAAAGAAGCCGCTTTAGCCGCAACTGGGAATAGAGCACTTCACGTGTAAGAGATAGTAAATAGATTGAATTTTAAATCCTCATTGACTTTTAAAAAAGTTGGTGAGGATTTTTTTTGAGGGAATCACATTCTTTGCGAACACACCCTATTATTTCTTCTCGAGAGGGGATAACATGTTTGGAAACCGATAGAATTTTCTATTAAATTTTCACAATTCTTTTTACAATTTCAGAGGATTCGCTTTTTATTTTTAGCAAATAAACACCTTTAGGAAAGAAAGATAGATTTAATTGCATTTTTTCTGAGGTTGAATTTCCAGATGCCTTTCTTTCTCCTTTGATGTTATAGATTACGTACTCCCAAATTCGCAGCGTCAATTTCGATATTTAAACGGGAAGTTATGGGGTTAGGATAGATTGACATGCTGTTAAGTATGGATTCTACACTCACTGGTTTGTTTAAAACAAAAGTCCCGCATTCTCCTTGCTTTTTAGTGTTGTAGTATTCTAAATAAACTTCCCAAGTTTCTTGATAATAGCTATAATAGCTGAAGTGATATCCTCGGCCTAAGCCGGTGTAATAGCTGTTTTCCCTGTATTCTCCATAACCAACGCCACATTTTGCAGTGTCTTCATAAGTACTTCGATTAATATAGGGGCTTCAGCAAAAATCTGATTTTATTGTATCCCTGGCTAACAAACAAGGATAATCTTGGTAGGTGTAAAAAATAGGAGAGTCTAAATTGGTGTAATAAAGCGATTTGGTTTCAAACTCATGGGAAGGTTTATGGCCAGGTTCAAGGGAGTAGTTGTATGTATATACACTTAATGTGTAAAATACTGTGTCATGATTTGTCGAAAAATTCTTGGATGTTATGGTGTCAGTAATTGTTCTATATCGCCTAGCTAAAGATCCTTCTGTTTTTTGAATTACATCCCCCACCTCATAATTGTAAATATCTCCAATGGTAAACTGGCAAAAGGCATTTGAACTTAAAAAAAACTGCCGTCAAGATGAGTAAGGCTTTTTTCATAATGGGATTTTAAATTAAAATAGTGGAGAAGCTATAAAAATTGGATTGTTTTTTTGTGATAAGAATTAATTTAACCTCCAATATAATGATATTTTTTAGGAATTGAGCTTGTTTTGCTCAGGTGTGATGAGGTTTAAAGGGAGTGAGGGCAAAAGTGCATGAGTGCAACAATACAAAATGGTAACAGTGTAAGATTGCATTTGGTCCGAGTTTAGTTAGCAGTCACATTTTTTAATATAACTGTCGTAACACTCATTGTCTGAATCTCGATTAGGCCGATTTAAGGATTGGCAGGATTTTTTTGGGATGGATGAAGAAAATACGGTGTTATAACACATTTGGGTTTGGAATGATTTTGCCTTCAAAAATTCGGAATCGGGAGGGGAACTTACTCCGATAGACCCTTCTTTGTCTTATGTTAAATCTCGTCTTAAGCCATCTTGTAAATCCATTAATCCTGTCAATCCTAATGCTGACAATTAGCGGTTTTTTTTTGGGATGGATAAAAAAAATTACTATGGTGTAGCGCATTTGGGCAAGGAATGATTTCGCCTTCACAATTTACGTGTCGGGAGGGGAAACCAAGTAAATAAAAAAGCCCATCACGGAATGTGATGGGCTTTGAAGTCTACTGATAATTAAGAGCTTAAGTTGTGCTTATTCTTTTACAACCTTGAAGATTTGATTGTTTTGGGCTCCGTCCAATTTAATAATATAAATTCCTGGTGTTAACTCTGAAACATCAAGAGCATTTGTTTTGGAATGTAATTGCTTTGAGATCAATAACGACCCTTTTATGTCATACAGGAAGAGATTGATTGGTTCATTTAGTTCATTGAAATCTATGTTTAGCCTTTCAAAGGCTGGAGTAGGGTAGATTTTAACATTTGATTGATCCGCCTCGTATACATTTGTGGTTGGGTTAATTGTCACCATAATTGTATCGCTTAATTTGCATCCATTTGAGTTTGTCACCATAACATTAAATGCATGCTCTCCTACTCCATACTCATCTCCAGAAACGTCTAAAGTTTTCCCAGTTGAGGCGTCATTCCAAAGGTAAGCGCTAAAAGATTTGCCTACATCCAATGTTACTGTTTCAGCTACAGTTATTTCAACGTCTTCACCCAGATCAAAAACTGGTAAAGGGTTAACAATTATTTCAGTTTCTAAAGAAGAAACCCCTCCGTAGTTGTCATATCCTTTAACTTCATAGGTTGATGTAATCTTGGGTTGGACAGTTAAGGTTTCATTTTCTGAGATTAAAGAACCTCTGGCATCAAACCACTCATAATAATCGGCTCCAGATGCTTCCAGAATAATTGAATCCCCAATGCATATGCTTTTCTCCGCGGGGTCTGTGGTTATCAATATGTTTGGGTTTCCAATAACTGTGATATACTCACTTTTTAACTCCGAGTTTCCACCACTAGAATTTGAAGTTGTTAATTTCACATCAAAAATTCCAGGTGTATTGTATGTGACTGAAGGATTTTGTTGGGTAGAGGTTGGTGTTGATGCACCTTCAAATTCCCAAGACCACGTGGTTGGATTTTGAGTAGAATAATCCGTGAAGTTCACCGCACTACCAATTGAAACAGTATCGTTAGGAGTATTGAAATTTGAAATACTGGGTTGGTCGTAGGCGGGCACAAAAATTGAAATGTTATCTAAATATAGATTGTTTCCCCAAGATGATTTATTTACTAAAGCAATATGGACATTTGAAAATCCATTAAGCTCTTTTAAAGAGATACTTTCAGTCCTCCAATCAGAATCGTCACTTGGCACAAAACTATCTTCGTTGTCTGGTGCAGTGGCTAAATCATCACCACCCCTTGTCCAAATTGGATTGAAGTTTTTTCCGCAGTCTACAGAGGCCAGCACAATAAGAGTATCGGAGTATTCTCCTCCAAATTTCGCATAGGAAACATCGAAAGTTAAGTAGGCATCTTGGCTTGTTGATAAATCAATACTTGGACTAATTATTGCGTCTAGTTTACCTGATGGGTCACCGTCATCTGAGCTGTAATTATCAAAAGATACTGACCATGAGCCACCACGAGAGCTTGCGATGTCGGTTTCTTCCCATTTTCGGTCGCCATCAGGATTGTAGAAAATCCAATTCTCCAATGCATTTTCAAATTCGAAGGTTTCTTCAAATGGAAAATTAATTTTCTCACTGGATAAAACAGAAATATAATTGGAGTTATATAAGGTGTCAGACCCAGTCGAGTTTTCAACGACAAGGGCCAAGCTGTAAATACCAATTTCATTGAATGTAATTGAAGGGTTTTGGTCTGTAGAGGATGCAACTATGGTGTTTTCTTCATCTAAAAATATCCATTCCCAGCTGGTAGGGGAATTTTGGGATTCATCAGTAAAAGTGATGATTTCACCAGAACAAACCTCGGTTCTGTCAGAATCAAAATAAGCAATTGGTCCTGCAGAGTTTAAATGAACGGTTGAGTTTTTTAATTCTTTTCTTCTTGGGCTAACATTCATTACTGTTTGCATTCTTTCCCTTTGATCTTTTGTGAAAATATTCATGCAAGCATCATCTGTGTAATCCATGTAGTTTTCAATCATGTCGGGGGCATCATTTCCAGATTCTGGAGAACATGAGTTAGTACCTGTTGGGCAGCCATAATTGGATTGTTCTGAATTAGGAGTATCGTCACAATAGTCGTCGTCTGAACAATCTCCATCTCCCCAGATATGATAAAGCCCTAGCCAATGACCAATTTCATGAGTTGCAGTTCTACCCCCATCAAAATTTTCGGCTAAATTACCGGTTCTTCCAAAGAATTGGTATCCCATAACAACACCATCTGTTGATGCTATTCCATTATTGTCATTTGCACCTTCAAGTCCAGATAAATTTGGAAATTGTGCATAGCCTAAAGTGGATTCCTCACTGCCTCCAAAGTTTAATGTCCACATGTTGAGGTATTTTTTTGGGTCCCAAATGGTCTGTGATTTTAAAGAATTTTCAATTTGATCCATTTCCCAGAAACTCTTATTACCATTTACGCGGTGAATGCCTGGCTCAGTTAAAACGTTTCCGTTAACATCCCTTAATGCCATAGCGAATTCAATTTCTATGTCGGCTCCTTCAGGGTGGTTGTTAAATCCACTTGTGCCAGATTTGCGTCTAAAATCTTCATTTAACACGTCAATTTGTGATTGAATTTGGGCAACACTTATGTTTGATCCTGTTCCAATATTTTCGCCATTATGTATAACGTGAACTACAACTGGAATTGTAATAATGGCTTTTTCTGATCTTTGGGATTTCTGTGTTGCTAAGAATTCACTTTTAAGAATGCTGAAATCTTTTTCGAAATTTTCAATTGATGGAAGGTTGTACATATCTCGTAACTGACCATTAACCTCAGTGGTCAAACAAGTTCTATGTTTGGGGGCTGTCCAATTTGTTTGAGAAGTAGAAACTGAATTTCCGAATTTGTGATTCAAGTTGCTAATCGGAACATTTTTGTTAATTGGTTTTGGGAAATACGATTGTGAGAATGCATTTCCGCAAAGGAATAAGCAGATAATTAGTAAATGTTTTTTCATAGTTAAATCATGTTTGGGTTATGTAAAAAATAGTAAAATTGTAAAACTGGAGGAAAGAAAGTTTTTATTCGATTTGTATTTTTAATATTTCAGTCTTATCCGCAATTAAAAAAGCTTTTTGGTTTGCGGTTTCCCATAATTAAAGAAAGGAGCACTTGAAATATTCAAGCTCGTGGAGATTTGAGCTCTTTCGAATTATTAAAGCGAAATATAGGAGTTTAAATTGAGGTATTCAAGGTAGAGTTTGGATTAAATAAGTGCAAGGCAGCGCAAAAGTGCAATACGTCAGAATTTAGTGAACAGCCTCATTGTTTTAATATAACTGTCGTAACACCCATTGTCTGGATCTGGATTAGGCCGATTTAAGGATTGGCAGGATTTTTTTGGGATGGATGAAGAAAATTACTGTGATGTAGCGAATTTGTGCAAGGAATGATTTCACCTACACAATTAAAGTGTCGGGAGGGGAAATCTGCTAGGTTAATTCCATTATTTTTTTGAGTAAAATCTCCTCTTAAGCCATCTTGTAAGTCCATTAATCCTGGGAGTCTTGATGTTGACAATTAGCAGGATTTTATTGGGATGGATGAAAAAAATACGGTGATGTAGGGCATTTGGGAGTGGGATGGTTTCGCCTTCACAATTTCGGAATCAGGAGGGTAAACCTGCTAGGTTAAATCCATTAATCCTGTCAATCCTAATGCTGACAATTAACGGGGTTTCTCTTGGAGTTAAATACCTTTTTAAACTGTAAACTAGTGGCGCCAAAGTTTATGAGAAGGCCAATGTCTTTGTCGTAGGCGACAACGTAATTTTTTGCTTGAGCAAGGTGCGCGTCTACTAAGTTTATCACTGCTTTTAATTCTACAATAACTTCATCTTCCACAATGAAATCGGCGCGGCGGGTGCCAACTTTATAGCCGTCGTAATAAATTATTTGTTCTTTTTCTCGTTTGAATCTAAGTCCGGCTAT
>JBLIKP010000029.1:0-24852 GCA_047635375.1 Sphingobacteriales bacterium
TTATAGGAATAAATCCTGGAAAAACCTTAAGCCTTTCAAGTCCAACCTGACCACCTTCAACTTCAATAAAAAATGGCTCTGTTTTAATACTCTTGAAATTTACGAGTGGATTAATCTGAAATTGGGTAAAAATCATTTGCCCACGCCAAAAGGAATAGGTTGCTGAGATTTCTCCAATTACAATATTATTAGACTGGTCAATTTTTTGTTCAATTGGTGTGTTATCAATGAAACACTCCTGACCACTTAGGTTAACCGTAAAAACGGAAAGAATAAAGAATAAAAATAGTCTCATATTTAAGTATACAAAATAATGTATATATAAGTATCTATATACTTATATATATTAATATATATATATAATAATATATAAACTTTAAAAATGTTCCTTTATTATTAAAACGTAACGTTTAATATTCCGGTTACAGTTTTTTGGAATTCTTCTTCCCCATTAAGCCCAACGTAGCTAAATACGTACATGTATACTCCAGCAGTAAGACTGTGGTTAGTTCCCAATTGCTCCATGATATCGGTTGTTCCTCCAACTTCACCAGAATTAACAAGCACGGCTTCTCCCCAACGGTTATATAAAGACATTTTGTAAGAAATTAAACGGCATGAAACCTGAGGTGTCCAGGTATCATTAATTCCATCGTTGTTTGGGGAATAAGCATTTGGGAAGTATACCTCACATTCGAATGGTTTAACTAAAACTCTTTTTTCTACAACATCAGCGCAAAGCTGAGGAATTGAAACAAAATAATTCCCAAATTGATTTCCTTCAATTATAGCACCATACTCCTCTTGACCATCAGGATGTGTCCATTTTTGATCTCCGTCTATGTAATCAAAACTTGCATCAAGAGTCACCTTTCCATTTTTCAAGAAGGCTTCATCCGGAATTTGTGTTTCAGGGAAGAAATTATTACAAGTAATCACAATAGAATCGCGTGTTATTCCACATTCATCCGAATAATCAACATAATAAATCCCTGGCTTTATGAATTTACGGACCTTAGCACCGCTTCCATCTTCCCATTTTACAGTTCCCAGACCTTGAATAGAAATGGAATATCCAGTATCTAAGCTTACTTCGACATCCTTTCCTAGAAAATTTCTCCCTACACCTTTTATTGTAATTGCATTAAGGTATTCAATGGTATCATTTAGAATTGTATCAGGAAATGCGGTGCTTTGAACGATTAACTTAACGGAATAAGTCCCAGCGGAATCAAAAGTAAATGATGGGTTTTTATCCGTAAGAACACCTTGGTCGCTTCCTTCAACCACCCATTGGTAGCTAGTGACAATACCTACGGTTTTATCAGTTAAAACTACCGGTTCACCAACGCAGAAAATTTCTGTTGGAGTTATTGCATTGGCACGTAAACGTGGCTCCTGACAATCTTTAGGATCTATGGCAATACAAACGTCATCAATATAATAATGAGCTGCATAAATCCCACTTTGTGCGCCTGCTCTTAGTGTTACCGTATTATTTGTATTGTAAAAATTCCCAATAGCTAAGTAATCAACCGCAGTTAACGGTGCATAGGTTCCCTTAATTGTAGTCCACTCGGTTTTATCAGTAACGGGAGTAACTTCATTAACTTCTGGAATATCAAGAGCAAATAGTGGGTCGTTAATATTTGGTTTACCAACAAAAAAGTTTACGCCTATATTATTTGAGGCTAACTCATATCTATCGGCCAAACTCACCTTAAATTCCACGTAATATGTTTGGCCAACTAAAAGTGGTTCTGAAAGAAATGATCCTAATAATTCTTGATCACTTCCTAATCTATTGTCGGTCCAGGTAGTGATTGAAGCGTACGCCTTCCCATGGTCAGGGTCTTGTTCTCCTCTAATATTTACTGGTGCATCTGAATCCACCACGGTTGCACATTGATTAAAATAATCTGGAGTCTTTTTTAATGCTTCCCATCCAATTGCCTTTGAAATCTGTCCAAATTTATCTGGACAAGCCGAAGTCTGCTCAAAACTACCATTAACCACAAGGTTTTGAGTGAAGCCTTGAAGGGAAATCATGGTAATTAAGAGGACAGGGAAACCTTTAAAAAAGTAATTTTTCATATTATTTGAGAAGGATTCAAGGACCAAATTTAACAATTAAATTGAATTAGATTGTGTAACGATTTAGAAACCATAACCCTTTTAATTAAAAAAAAAGTGTCCCTTTAAATAAACCAAAATTTTAACATTATTAAATAATAGAAATTTTATCTTTGCTACTTATACATTGACAATTTGTTATGAAAAACTTAATTACACTACTCTTAATTATTCTCTCCGTTTCATTCTCGCTCAAGGCAGAATCACTTCTTTACCCAGTTTCACTTGAGGAAAGAATCAACGAAAGTTCAATAATTATTGAAGGAAGGGTAATTGAGAAAAAAACAGTTTTCTCAGCAACCAAAGGAAATATCTATACCATTAATACCATATTTGTAAATGGTGTTTTCAAGGGAAATACATCAATTAATAAAACCATCAAGGTGGTAACGCTTGGAGGGACCATAGGTGATTTCACAGAAACCATATTTCCTTCTCTTCAGTTAAACGTCGGTGAGATGGGAACTTTTTTCCTTCATTTAAGAAGAGCTACTTATGAATTATCAAATCCAATAGACGAAATATTATACACCACTTACTCAGACCAACAAGGGTTTGTTAAGTATGATGAATTCCTAAATCAAGCAAACGATATTTTCAATGTGTATAAGAATATAGAGTCTGAATTCATTGAGCCACTAAAATCTGCATTGGGAGTAGACTTTAAAAGAAATCAACCAATTGAAAAGTATTTACCTTCAAACGCAAGCAACCAAAGACAGGCCTTAGCTATTGCAGGATTTTCTCCTTCAAGCATTTCGGCAGGAACTGGATCTGTTCTAACTATCACTGGGACAGACTTTGGTTCTGATGCAGGTGTTGTTGCATTTTTAGATGCAAATAATGGAGGAACCTCATCTAATCCAGCAACTCCAATTACATGGACGCCTACCGAAATAACTGTTGCCGTTCCTACAGGAGTTGGAGCATTGGCTGGCTCTGGACAAGGAAATTTCATTATCCAACTTAGCGATGGTAGCACCCAAGCTACAAGTCCAGGTGACTCATTTAACATTGTGTTTAACATTCTAAATTACGGAACCAACCGTCCAGCAATGTCCGATGACAACGGTTCAGGTGGCTATACCATGTCTTATAGCACAGGGACGGCAAATAACGGTGTAAACTTTAATGCTGATGCTGATGCGGTTGGATCCTACAGCCGAGCTTTGGAATCTTGGAGATGTGCAACGTTTGTAAATATTAATGTGGACGCAACTTCGGATGTGAATCGAGCAACTTCTGATGGTATAAATATTGTAACCTACGACAATGATTTACAAGTTCTTCCCTCGGGAGTTTTAGGAACAGGCGCCTCATACACAGGTGGATGTAGTTCAGGTTTTTCTAAAGTTGTAGAAATTGACATCACCATGAGAAGAGATGGAACGGGTGGTACAAATTGGAACTACGGTCCAGGAAATAATTCTGGGGGTACTTCAGATTTTGAAAGTGTTGCACTTCACGAACTAGGACATATTCACCAATTAGGCCACGTAATAAACTCAGGTGAGGTAATGCACTTTGCGATTACTCAAGGTTCTCAAAATAGAGAGCTTGACCAAGCCATTGACATTGATGCCGGGGATTATGTAATGGGAAATAGCACAAATTCATCGTGTTCCCCTATGACAGCTTTATCTCCAGGAGCTTGTGGTATTAACTCACCACTTGTAAAATTCTCTGCAGACAAAACTTCAGGTTGTGCTCCTTTATTGGTTCAATTTAATGATGAGTCTTCTGGTACATCAACAGGATATACTTGGGATTTTGGTGATGGTTCAGCAAAATCAACTGAGGTAAATCCTTCACACACATACACCACAGCAGGAATATATTCTGTAAAACTTGTCGTTGAAAACACCAGTGGAGTTGACTCTTTATTAAAAGAAGGTTTCATAACTGTCAATGTTCCAGTTGAACTACCATTCCAACAAGATTTCGAAAACACAACTTTCCCACCAGCTGGGTTTACCATTTCTTCTGATTTATTAAGTGGTGATGTTCCGTGGACAAGATCAAACGAAGCATCAGCCTTTGGAGTTGGATCAGGCTCAGCAGTAATAAAAAATGGTGAAGTTGCTAATCCTGTTCAGGAAAACTCAATATTCACCGCTCCTTTAGATTTTTCAAATACCTCGAATCCACAATTTAAATTCGATGTTGCCTATGAAAGGTATTATTCTAACCCGACCGATTTATTAACTGTTTATTACAGTACGGATTGCGGAAAGACTTTTACTCAAACATCTTACCAAAAGGGACTTCAAAATCTATTTACAGTTACAGGTACTGCGGAAAATTACAGTGGAAATGGGAATACCTTCACTCCGTTTGTTCCTGAATCAAACGAATGGAGAACTGAAACCATTTCTTTATCAGAATTGGTGGGATCACCAAATGTTATTCTAAAAATCGCGAGAGATAAAGGGGCATCCAATGGAGCAAGTAACCACCTTTATATTGACAATATTTTGGTCGAGGATATTGTGGAAGCACCGGTGACCGCCTTTTCGGCCGATGAATTATCACCATGTGTTGAGGCGCCGGTGCAGTTTAGCGACCAAAGCGCAAATAATCCAAGCACATACCTATGGACATTTGAGGGAGGAACACCAGCAACCTCAACAAATAAAAATCCTTTAGTAACTTTTTCAGATGCTGGCTTAAAAATGGTTACCCTTAAGGTGAGTAATTCAGGTGGCGCCGACAGTTTAACAAAGGAGGAATATGTTAACGTACAGGCCAACCCATTTGCAGATGAAATCACCTCGAACCTTGACGACATATGTTCCGGAACCGAAATTGTGGTTACCTCAGAAAATAATGTTGGGAGTATTATTTGGGAAGTTTCATCTGACGGAGAAAAATTTGGCGTACTTCCAAATGAAAACATAGGAATTCTTAACTACACCCCATCTGATACCGTATTTTTAAGATTAATAACCCAGACCAATAATTGCGGAAACGACACCTCAAATACTGTTAAAATTAACGTAAACCCAACTCCTAGCGCTAATTTTTCGGCCTCAGCCACGCAAGCCAAAACAAACGAAGAAGTTATCTTTACCCATGATGGAAACGAGGAAAATAATTATATGTGGTATTTTGGTGATGGAAATACTTCAAGTGAACAAAATCCTACGCATAGTTATTCCGAATCCGGACAGTATAGCGTTTCTTTAGTAATAAGTAATGAAACTGAATGTTCAGACTCTGTGGCTAAAGAAAGTTATATTAACATTTGTTCTCCAGCTATTGCTGGTTTATTGACAGCAGACAATGAGCTGATTTGTGGAAATGATCCGGTAAATGTTACTATTTCTGAATTCAAGGGTAGCATCACATGGGAAGAAAGCACTGACGGAATTAACTGGACGTCAATTGCCAATCAATCAAAAAACACATTATCTCATAATTTCACTGGTAGAATTTTCATCAGAGCAATCGCAGAGGATTTCCCATGTGATGCCGACACTTCAAATGTTATTGAAGTGATTCAAGACGAAATGCCTACGGCTGATTTTACAGCAAATAAAACAATCCTTAATGAGGGTGACTTTTTGAATTTTACCAATACAGGAGATCAATCTTTAGACTATACCTGGGATTTCGGCGATGGGATATCAAGCACAACCTATGCTCCTACCTACTTCTATAGCACCGCAGGTACTTATACAGTTAAATTAAGCGTAGCAAACGAGAATTGCGAAAACGAGATTGTAAAAACGGATTACATTACCGTTAACCCAATGGGAACTGCAATTGAAAATATCCAATCGAAACTTGTTTCAGTTTACCCAAATCCAAGTAATGGAGTGTTTAATTTGGCTTTCGCCGATGGTGATGAAGTAAAGAAAATTTCACTTTATTCAATTGAAGGAAGATTAATTTCTGAATACCCTATTGACATTAAAACAGTTAAAACTCCAGGAATCGGGGTTTACTTCTTAAAAATCCATTTTAAACATAAATACATCACAATAAAGCTTATTTCCAAATAAAATTCTTTTTAAAAATTTCGAATAAAAAAATCCAAGGGAATCCCTTGGATTTTTTGTTTTATACGGTATATTGCAGGATTAATTAACCTTAAATATCCGATGAAAAATTATTTACTAATCCTTTTTTTAACAGTAACTGCCTTAAATTCAGCATTTTCACAAACAATGCTATATCCTGTCTCATTAAATGAGAGGATAGAAACCAGTTCCATTATTATTGAGGGAAAAGTACTTTCAAAGGAGAGTATTACTACCATTGATAAAAGAAATATCTACACCATAAATACTATAGAAATTAATGGTTTTTTAAAGAATTCTAATTTTTCCAGGCCTACAATTCAAGTACTGACTCAAGGTGGTCAAGTGGGAGATTTTATTCAAGAAATTCATCCTAGCCTTCAGCTAGAAATTGGTGAAATGGGAACATTCTTTTTATTTCAGCCAGAATACAAAGTAAACGTACTCAACGAAAAAAAATATCATCATGTTTTCGCCGACCAACAAGGTTTTGTGAAATATGATGACTACTTCAACCATGGAATGGACATTTTCAATGTATATAAAGACATTGATAAGGATTTCATCACCCAAGTTTTGAACCATACTGGAGGGAATCTGGAAAGGAAAAGCGACATAGGTAAGTACTTACCTGAAAATAAAGTCAATAAGACATCGGCTTTAGCCATAACTAGCTTCTCTCCAAGAAATATCAATGCGGGTACCGGCTCAATACTCACTATTACTGGTACTGATTTTGGAGCCGTAGAAGGAAATGTATTATTTCTAGATGCAAACACGGGCGGGCAAGGAACATTGACCAATGCCACCGCCCCAGAAAGCTGGACAAATACAAAGATTGAAGTTATTGTTCCAACTCGGGCTGGAGCCGATGACTTCGCCGGAAAGGGATATTTTATTGTTAAGACAGCAACAGGGCAAGAAATCACAAGTCCAGGCGACTCTTTTAATGTAAGATTCAACATTTCTAATTATTCCGGAAACTTGCCACACCTTTCCGATGTAAGCCAACAAGGAGGTTACCTAATGTTACCTAGTGAAGGAACAGATAACAATGGAGTTGATTTCGCAGGCCATTCTAAAGCATTTGCCTCTTACAAAAGAGCATTACAAAGTTGGAGATGTAATACCTTAGTGAATTTTGAAATTGGTGATGCAACCCCAAGTAATTCACGTGGTATGGACGCAGAAAACATTATTGCATTTGATAATGATGCCGCTCCGCTAAACTCCGGTGTACTAGGAATTGCAGCCACCTACCCAAGTCCAGTAGCCTGCAACACCGGAATAACAAAAATTAACGAATTAGATATGATTTTTCGTCGGAACGGAACGGGTGGAATAACCTGGACCTTTGGCCCAGAAAAAAACTCATCTCAAACTTCGGACTTTGAAAGTGTGGCAGTTCATGAAATTGGACATCAACACCAATTAGGCCATATAATTAACCCTGATAAGATCATGAATTTCTCCCTTTCAAGAGGAACTCAATACCGAATTTTGGATCCACAAATTAATATTGATGCAGGTTTATTTGTCCTAGAAAAATCCACCAATATTCTTTGCCAACCAATGACGATAATTGACGAAGATATTTGCGCCCTATTTCCTCCTACAGCATTATTCACCTCAGATAAAATTATTGGTTGTGGACCAACTACAATAAACTTCACTAGTACTTCATTAGGCTCACCATCGACTTTTACTTGGGATTTCGGAGATGGCAGCCCTGTTTCTAACGATCAAAATCCGTCACATTCATATTCTTCTTTAGCAAATTATAATGTCACACTTACTGTTTCAAATGAAATTGGGTCTGACTCAAAAACCATAAATAATTATATTATAATAACCGAAGCTCAAACTCTTCCTTTCTTTGAAGACTTTGAAACCAATGAATTCCCTTTAAATGGAATCTCAAGAACGTTAACCATTCTTGAAAGAGATACCATTTGGGAAAGAAGTGCAATAGCCTCTTCATTTGGAAATGGAACAGGTTCAGCGGTATTAGCGAATGATGAAACTGTTTTTCCAGTAGAGTCTAATTCGCTATTAACACCACCATTTGATTTTTCTAACGTTCAAAACCCGAAAATCAGCTTCGATGTTGCCTACGAACAATTTTACAATGACCCTACAAATCGTCTTACCTTATTTTACAGTATAGATTGTGGCGCCACTTACGTCGAGTTATCCTACAAAAAGGGGACAGGCGATTTAGCTACTTCGCAAGGCATACCACAGGATTACGCTGGAGCTGGTGGAAACTGGAAACCATTCGTTCCTGAAGCCACAGAATGGAGATCCGACACCTTATCAATAAGTGAATTGGCTGGCAAAAATGGTGTGATTATAAAATTCCAACGTGATCAGGATGGGTCAGACGGAGTTTCAAACAGTTTATATATTGATAACATAAGTGTTAGAGACGATCTACCTATTCCAACGGCCTTATTCACATCAGAAAACCAAGCCCCATGTATTAACGATTCGGTTGAATTTTTAAATGAAAGTATTTTTGGGACTTCCTATGAATGGATTTTTGAAGATGGAAGTCCGGCCACTTCAGAATTAATGAATCCAAAGGCTGTTTTCCTTTCAATTGGAAGCAAAAAAGTAACTTTAATTACAGCAAACAGCACGGGCTCAGACACTGTAGTAATGGAAGCTTTTATTGAAGTTCAAGGCTCCTCTTTTATCGGCGAAATTAGCTATGCAACACAAGATATTTGCACAGGGAAGGAAATAGTGATAACTCTAGATAGCGCAGTGGGCGCAATGCTTTGGGAAGAATCATTGGACGGTATAATCTTCCAAGCTATTGAAGGAAAAACGAAAAAATCACTTTCCTACATTCCTCAGGACACCGTATTTATAAGAGCAATTGCTGGTAATGAATTTTGTGGGTCTGACACATCAAACATTATCCAATTAAATGCAATCCCAACCCCTACTGCAGATTTTGAACCCTCGTTTAATCCGGCAAGTACAATCGCGGAAATTACTTTTTCTAATACAGGAGCCTTAGAGAATACTTATAAATGGTATTTTGGCGATGGAAATTCCTCTACTGATTTCGAGCCAACACATCAATACGAAGCAAGCGGTGTTTATACCGTATCACTTGTAGTGAAAAACAACTCAGTATGTTCAGACTCAGTAGTTAAGGAAGATTTAATGAAAATTTGTGCAATTGGCAAAATTGAAACCATAACAGCTGAAGAAACTGTAATATGCGGTAATAAATCGGCGGTGCTTACTACCACAGGTGTTTTCGGAAACATCTCTTGGGAAGAAAGTCTTGATGGAATTGAATGGACCGTTATTAGCGGTGCAGATTCCACAACTTTAAAGCAGCCAATTGTGGGTACGAAATTTTTCAGAGTAATCACTTCTGATCTGCCTTGCGCATCTGACACATCAGAGGTAATTGAAATCAATCAATATGAGCTTCCCTTAGTTGAGTTTGCATCAAGTAAAACAGAAGTTGCCGAAGGTGAATTCTTGTTTTTCACGAATGATAGTGAGGAAGAATTCGATTACTTATGGAAATTTGGTGATGGTGGTGAAAGTGAAGAATATGAGCCTGGTTACATTTATAATAAAGCAGGGGTTTATTCAGTTACACTTTCAGCATCAAGCGAAAATTGTACAAATCAAATAACCAAAACAGATTTAATTACCGTTACAGGTATAAGCTCATCGGTATTTTACTCAAACGGTCCTTCGTTGAATGTCTACCCTAATCCGAACAACGGAACTTTTACAATAGATTTTCCAGAGGGCATTAAGATTAATAATGCTCAATTAATTTCTATAGATGGTAAGGTGATTTTTGACTTTCCATCCCTTAAAAAAGAAGTTAACACCCCAGGTCCTGGGGTATATTTCTTAAGAATTAACAGTAATTTTGGGACATCAATTAATAAAATTATAACTCAATAACAAATAAAAAATTTTGAGGCACTAAGTAACATAGTTAAGCCTCAGCAAAAAAGGCAAGGGCTAATCCCCTTGCTTTTTTTGTTCAAATTGATTTGTACATTGTTAAATAAAAAACAACATTTATGTTAAAGAAGATACTATTAGGATTATTAATCTTGGTGTTAATTTTGGCAGGTTGGTTGGCCTATACATTTTTAACCACAAAAAATCATTCTCCAGTGGCGGTAGCCTCTTATTCGGATTCAACACTTTCTATAAAAGTTGATTATTGTCAACCTTTTAAAAAAGGAAGATTAATTTTTGGAACCGAAGAAAATGAGGCGCTTCAACCCTATGGATCCTATTGGAGAATAGGCGCAAATGAAGCCACTCAAATTACATTTTCATCGGATATTATTTTTTGTGGGGAGCCTCTTGAAGCTGGAGCATACTGGCTTTATGCCTTTCCTGGTGAAGAATTTTGGGAAATTGGATTAAACAGCGAGCTGGGGAAATGGGGAGCATTTCCACCTGAACCAGAAAATGATGTGCTACGTGTAAAAGTAAAATCCGAACAACTTACCCCAATTTCTGAGCAGCTTACAATAGATTTTAGAAATAAGGGTAAAATGATTTACCTTCAAATTAAATGGGACAATGTTATGGTTCCTATTCCAATATTAAAAAACTAAAAAACAGCACCCCGTTCTTAAGCGGGGTGTTTTTTTATGAGCACTTCAATTACATCCCTTATTGCTAAAGACCTTAGAATTGAAATTAATCACGGATTAACCCATGATGATGAAATCCTTATAGAATTAAGCGTAATTGTCACTTATCTATTGGAAAAAGACCCTGAAAGGCTTTTTCAGGGATTATACAGAATGGATGTGGATGAAATAAAAATAAAAAAAGCCTTTTCCCAATATTCTGGAGAAAGGCTTGTAGAGAAAATCTCTATTTTAATTATTGAAAGGCAGAAGCTTAAAATTTATTGGAGAGAAAAAATGAAGGGCGTTTAATTCCCCATTTCACTCATGAATTTTAAACGCATCAATTGAATTTCTTCAATTGAATATTCATCCTCACCTAGCTCATTATGAGCTTGTTCTAAAGAATCAGAAACGGCAGTTCTAAAATAATCATAAACCTCATCTTGACGGTCGTAATCAAGTAATTCGTCAATGTAGTAATCCAGGTTTAATTTTGTTCCTGAAGAAACAATAGCTTCCATTTCTCTGATTACATCCTCAAGTACCAAGCCTTTTGCTCTAGCAATATCCTCTACAGAAACCCTCTTGTCAATATTTTGGATAATATAAACCTTAAGCCCTGATTTATTCACGGTGCTTTTCACCACAAAATCGGCAGGACGATCAATGTTATTTTCTTCTACGTAGTCCTTGATTAAATTTAAAAAGGGTTTCCCATAACGTAATGCCTTTCCAGTGCCTACCCCGGAAATTTGCTTTAGTTCATTCGGTGTAATTGGATAAACCGTACTCATTTCTTCAAGACTAGGATCTTGAAAAATCACGAAAGGAGGTAAGTTTTTCTCCTTTGCTAATTTCTTCCTCAGGTCTTTTAATATCCCAAAAAGCACAGGATCAAGCGCATCACCGCTAACATTCCTAGGCTGCCCATCAGGACTTCCAACATCGGAGTAATCGTTATTCATTGTAAATTGAATATCGAATGGTTTTTTGATGTAATCCTTACCTTTTTTGGTAAGATGAAGAACACCAAAATTCTCAATTTCTTTAGACATAAACCCGAACAATAGCCCTTGCCTAATCACTGACTCCCAACGAAGTTGTTCTTTATCTTTTCCTTGTCCGAAAAGGTCAATTTCGTGGAATTTGTAGGACTTAATAAGTTTATTTGCCTCACCTAACAACATTCTAAGAACATCCTTGGTATCAAATTTCTGATCTACGGCCTCTACAGTTTTAATAGCTAAAAGCAAGTCCTCCTGACCTTCAAATTTTTCATGATTCGAGCTGCAATTATCACACATCTCGTTGCACCCTTTAGAATCAAACGTTTCACCGAAATAATGTAAAATTTGTTTCCTTCGGCACACCGTAGATTCGGCATAGTCGACTACTTCATGTAGTAACTGCATTCCAATTTCTCTTTCTGAAACAGGTTTATCCTTAAGGAATTTTGAAAGCTTTAGAATATCTTGCTCGGCATAAAAGGCTATACAATTACCTTCTCCTCCATCCCTTCCAGCTCTACCAGTTTCCTGATAATAACTTTCTAGGGATTTAGGCATATCGTGATGAATTACGAAACGTACATCGGGCTTATCAATTCCCATACCAAAAGCGATGGTTGCCACAATCACATCCACATCCTCCATTAGGAACATATCTTGGTGTTTGGCGCGTGTACCGGCGTCTAAGCCAGCATGATATGGAAGGGCCTTAATGCCGTTAACTTGAAGTGTTTTGGCTACTTCTTCTACTTTTTTTCTGCTTAAGCAATAAACAATTCCTGATTTATTGGCGTAACCGTTTATAAACTTGATTATTTCCTTTAATACATCCCGCTTTGGACGAATTTGGTAGTATAAATTTGGGCGGTTGAATGAACTTTTATATAAGGTAGCGTCCTGCATTTGCAGGTTTTTCATAATATCCATCTGAACCTTTGGTGTAGCAGTTGCTGTTAAAGCTATTAAAGCTATATTATCACCGAGTTGGTTTATTATTGATCTAATTTTCCTGTATTCAGGTCTAAAATCATGTCCCCATTCAGAAATACAATGAGCCTCGTCTATCGCAACAAAAGAAATTTTAGCAAGCTTCAGGAACTCTATGTTTTCTTCTTTTGTTAAACTTTCTGGAGCGACATAGAGTAGTTTGGTTTGGCCGCTTAATACATCTTCTTTAACCTTCCTAGAATCACCCTTGGATAATGAGGAATTTAAAAAATGACAAACGCTATCGTTGGTCCCATAACCACGTAATTGATCTACCTGGTTTTTCATTAGCGCAATTAACGGGCTAATAACCAGAGCTACCCCTTCCGACATTAACCCAGGAAGTTGGTAGCACATGGATTTTCCACCGCCAGTTGGCATTATCACGAATGTATCTTTATTGGCAAGTAGATTGGCGATAACCAACTCTTGTTCACCTTTAAAAGTGTCAAATCCGAAAAAATTTTGAAGGTTATCGAAAATTGACAAATTCATTTCTGGTGTTTGCATAGTCGTTTTTAAATAAACGTTAGTTTTTTATTGATGCAGCAATGCGTTACTTTTGCTTACATAAAATAACAAATTCTTAATAAGTATTGAAATCTTCTAAAGAAATCATTTCCATTGCCTCACAAACCCTAATGTTAGAGGCAGAAGCCATCACAAAGTTGTCGCAGAGGCTAAACGATAGTTTTGCATCCATAGTCCAACATCTATTAAACTCAAAAGGCAGGGTAATTGTTACAGGAATTGGAAAAAGCGCAATAATTGCTAATAAAATTGTGGCTACTTTAAATTCTACTGGAACACCTTCAATGTTCATGCATGCTGCCGATGCTGTTCATGGTGATCTTGGAATGATTCAAAAGAATGATTCAGTTATATGTATATCCAAATCTGGGAATACACCCGAAATTAAGGTTTTGGTTCCATTACTTAAACAATCTGGCAATATATTAATTGCATTAGTTGGAAATACTTCATCTTATCTTGCCGAACACAGTGATTTCATCCTTGATTCTACCGTTGAAAAAGAGGCTTGTCCTAACAATTTAGCCCCTACAACAAGCACCACCGCTCAATTAGCATTGGGAGATGCTCTGGCTGTTTCCCTTTTACATTGCAGAGATTTCACAAGTGAAGATTTCGCAAGATTCCACCCCGGTGGAGCGTTAGGAAAACGATTATATTTGAAGGTATCAGATATATCACAAAACAACGAATTACCACAAGTAACTACAAATGAAAATATTAGAGGAGTTCTATTAGAGATTACTACTAAAAGATTAGGTGCGGTAGCTGTAATTGAGGGTGGAAATCTTGTAGGAATGATAACGGATGGCGATATTCGTCGGATGATGGAAAGGGAGGATGATATTGGCTTATTATCTGCCAAAGACATTATGAACCCAGATCCTATAACTATTGAAAATGGTGAATTGGCCATTAACGCATTAGAAAAAATAAGAGAAAACAATATATCGCAAATTTTAGTCACCCAAAATGGTAAATATGCCGGTGTAGTCCACCTGCATGATCTTCTAAGAGAAGGAATAATTTAGCCATTAAAAAATATAAAAATTGAATAAAAATAATTACGCCGTAATCATGGCAGGCGGGATTGGAAGTCGATTTTGGCCAGCTAGTCGCTCAACCATGCCAAAACAATTTCTAGACATTCTAGGAATGGGGAAAACCTTAATTCAAATTACTTACGATCGTTTTTTAAAGATTTGTCCGCCCGAAAACATCTTTATTGTCACAAATGAAAGTTATCGACCGCTCGTTAAACAACAGTTGGAAGGTATTGACGATATGCAGATTTTAGGCGAGCCGGTAGGCAGAAATACAGCCCCATGTGTCGCTTATGCTTGCTTCAAGATTGCAACCAAAAGCCCAGATGCAAACATTGTGGTAGCTCCGTCCGATCATTTAATTATGGAAGAGGAGAAATTCATTAAGGGTATTAACGAATCCTTGGAGTTTGCATCCACAAACGACAATCTTATAACTTTAGGAATTAAACCTACCCGACCTGATACTGGTTATGGGTACATCCAATATTTGGTGGATGAAAAAAAGCCACCAATGGATATGTTTAAGGTGAAAATATTTACAGAAAAGCCCGATCTTCAATTAGCTAAAACTTTTATTAAGAGTGGTGATTTCTTATGGAATGCTGGAATTTTCGTTTGGAATGTTCAATCAATCCTTAAAGCCTTTAAAGCTCATTTACCAGATATGAGTGACTTGTTTAGCGAAGGGAACTCGAGCTATTACACCGAAAACGAAGCCCAATTCATCAAAAAAACATACTCCCAATGCACTAATATTAGCATTGACTACGGAATAATGGAGAAGGCCGAAAACGTAATGGTAAAACCTGCTCAATTTGGCTGGAGTGACTTGGGTACTTGGGGATCTTTATTCGCGATTAAGGAAAAAGACTACATGGACAACGCCGTAAATGGTGATGAAGCTATTATGTATGAATCCTCGGGATGTATGGTCAATGTCCCAAAAGACAAGCTTGTTGTACTTCAAGGGTTAAAGGACTTTATCGTTGTGGATACTGGTGATGCCCTCTTGGTTTGCAAAAAGTCTGAGGAGCAAAAAATAAAGCAAATGGTTGCTGATGTTAAGAAGAGAAAAAATGGGGCTAAGTATATTTAAGCCCCTGCTTCTATCTCCTTTTGCCTAATCGATTCAAATAGTACAACCCCAGTGGCTACACTTACATTAAGTGAATCCAATTGCCCTGGCATAGGTATTTTCGTAATATAATCAGTCGCCTTAAGCATATCGTTTGAAAGTCCTACATCCTCTGCTCCCATCACTATGGCTATGGGCCCAGTAAGGTTTGTTTTGTAGATAGTTTCAGTAGCTTTTTCTGTACAACCCACAATGGTAAGGCCAGATTCTTTTAAAAATCTTACTGTATTATTTAGGTTAACCTCACGAACCACTGGAAGGTGATGCAACGCTCCTGCAGAAGTCTTTATCGCATCACTATTTATCCTTGCAGCCCCTCTTGTAGGAATTATTATTGCATGGCAGCCCGCACAATATGCTGATCTAGCAATTGCTCCAAAATTCCGGACATCAGTAATACCTTCTAAAATTACCACAAATGGAGACTCCCCTTTTTCGAAAGTGCTGGTAATAATCTCACCAATGTTTTGGAAAATGATTGGAGAAACAAAGGCAACCGCTCCTTGGTGAACTTTCATCGTCAAGCGATTAAGTTTTTCTTCAGGAACTTTTTGGATAACAACTTTGTGTTTATGGGCAAGTTTCAACAGTTGGCCTAAAAGGTCTCCCGTTAAATTACGCTGAATAAAAAGAGTTTCTATTTCTTTTCCTGCCTCAATGGCTTCCATCACGGCTCTTATTCCGAAAACCATTTGATTTCTATCCTCAGTTTTAGGACGACGTGGTCCGCCAAAATTCTTACTACGTTCCATTTAATTTATAATGTATCCGTTTCTAATATTATCTACTTGAATGTACCAGATATCCTTATAGCTATATAATCTATCCAGCACATAATGGCTTTCAGAAAAAGGATTCGGTTCGAGGCCAAAGGTAAAGGTTATTGGCGCACTAAGGTAACTTTTCTTGTATTCCCAAATTTCGGTATTTTTTTTGCGACTAACCTTTAAGGGTGGGCCAAAAATAGTGTAAATCATCCCCTTATCTGTCATCCAGCCAGGCTTATAACTTGAAAAATGCTTATTAGCACCTTGAACACGTGAATAATATACTTTTAGAATAAGTAGCGCCTTTTCCTTATTCTGGCCTGCCACTTTCATCCAATAATCGTCAATAGCCTCCCTTAAATTAGGAGATTGCTTCATTATTCGGTACTCCTCAAGTGTGGTTATATATTTTAACGGAGTTAAAAGATCTTCATCCTTGATTATAAGTGGAAAACCAGAGCCGAAATTATAAAGAAAGGCATATTGGGTTTTAGCCAATTGAGAAACCGAATAAATTCCCGGTTTATGAATATTAATTCTTCCGCTTGGACGGACAGCATAATTGGAATCAACTTTCCATTCAAATTTGACAATCCTTTCCGGTGGAATAAACGGAGGCGGCGCCACATCAAAAATGGGGGTGTAATAATTCACCCATAACCTTTCACTGTTCACTCCATAGGTTTCAATAAAAACCTCTGAATTCGGCTCCACAAATCCAGAATACCTTAACTCACCAGCACTTCCCCATGGAAGAACGTGTTGATTATTAAATTTTGTTCGGTCCACATTAAGAGAAAACATGTTCAATTTTCCTTTATAAATATCATTAATCACCAATTCCAAGACTTGGTTTTTTGGACCTGAAGATTTGAATGGAACGTTTATTTCAAGAAATCGATAGGGGCTGCCTTCAAACTGCCAATTGAAGGTTTGCTTAAACGTATCAAGCAATAAGTTTTTATCGTATCTATCGTACAACTTTCCAGATACGGAAATAGATAATATATTTTTTCCTTGAAAAATTCTAGGCAATAAATTCTCAGAACTCAGCTTTGCAAAAATAATCGATGAATCTGAACTCGTATGAAATATTTGAAATTGAGGGGATAAAGTAAAGAGAATTGACCCATAAGGATTTAACGAGTTTTTCTTTGAATTACGCTGAGTAGAACAACTAGAAATGAAAACGCAAAATAAAAGGATCACCCACTTATTCACATCAAAAAAGATATTCACACAATATTTCAGGGATCGGATTGTCAACGTTGGTTACAGCTTCAGGGTAAGTGCTGGTTTATTAACAAGTTATTCACAAAACATGTGGATAACCATAGCCGTTCATTTATCATGAGATAGGGTAAAATTTTAAAGAAAAATTGTTGTGAATAATTTTTTTCAATGTCCCAAGGATATAAGTTTTATCTTTGAGTTCACAACTACTTAAAATCCCCTAGGTAAAATAAATTATGGAAAATAACCAGCAGCAATATCGGGAAAAAAAATACAAGACCCAACTCCCTGCCGAATTTGGAATGGCTAAAATTCCACCCCAGGCACCAGAACTAGAGGAAGCAGTTTTGGGAGCATTGATGCTAGAAAAAGATGCCCTTTCAGAAGTTGTGGATATCCTTAAACCGGATATGTTCTATAAAGAGGCTCATCAAAATATTTTCAAATCCATTCAATCGCTTTTCGAGAAATCTCAACCTGTTGATATATTAACAGTTACCGAAGAACTTCGACTAAAAGGTGAATTGGAAATGGTAGGTGGAGCCTACTTTGTTACCCAGTTGACAAACAAGGTTGCTTCCGCGGCAAACATCGAATTCCACGCAAGAATCATCGCACAGAAATACATTCAACGTGAACTTATCCGCTTAAGCGGAGAAATAATAAAAGACGCTTACGAAGACACTACTGACGTTTTCGACCTGCTAGACAAGTCAGAGCAGGCTTTATTCTCTATTACCGAAGGTAACTTAAGAAGAAGTTACGCGGGAATGAGTGAATTGATTAAAAAATCTGTAGAGCAAATTGAATCTTTAAAGGACAAAAAAGACGGACTTACTGGAGTTCCTACTGGATTCTCAGAATTCGACCGAGAAACTTCAGGATGGCAGAAATCTGACCTTGTTATTGTTGCTGCTCGTCCGGGTATGGGTAAAACGGCCTTCGTAATTAGTATGGCACGTAATGCTGCGGTAGATTTCGGTCAGGCTGTAGCAATATTCTCCCTTGAGATGAGTGCTGTTCAATTGGTTAATCGTTTGATTTCGGCTGAAGCCGAGTTACCAAGTGAAAAGCTTAAAAAGGGTAACCTTGAAGATCACGAGTGGGAACAACTTCACCATAAAATTGGAAAGCTAAGTGATGCGCCCCTTTTTATTGACGACACCCCTGCCCTTTCAATCTTTGAATTAAGAGCCAAATGCCGACGATTAAAGTCGCAACATGATATTCAACTTATCATTATCGATTACCTTCAGTTAATGAACGGCTCGACCGACAATAAGCAAGGTAACCGTGAACAAGAGATTGGTAATATTTCTAGGGCTATGAAAAGTTTGGCCAAGGAACTTGAAGTTCCTGTAGTCGCACTTTCTCAGCTTAACCGTTCGGTGGAAACCCGTGGTGGTGATAAAAAACCAATGCTTTCTGACCTTAGGGAATCGGGATCTATTGAGCAGGATGCCGACATGGTATTGTTCATTTATCGTCCTGAATATTACGATATTATGGAGGATGAAAACGGAGTTTCTACGAAAGATGTGGCCGAGGTGATTATCGCAAAACACCGTAACGGTTCATTAAAAACCATTCCACTTAAGTTCATCGGTAAGTACATTAAATTCACCGATTTAGATCCTTCTTACGCAGGAATGGGTGGAGCTTTATTGTCTGGAAATGAAATGTTAACGCCAGAAAATCAAAGTTTTATTACTCGTAAGTCCAAAATGGACGATGAGGACGATGTACCTTTCTAAAAAATATTAGGTTTGGATTAAGACTTTGCTCTTTTTCCAAACCTTCCTTTACTAAAAATTCGGATTCCGCTGTCTTTTTCCTTGCGTAATTCACGCTTTGCATCATCATCAAGTTTATTGATTTTCATGCACTCTTCTGAGCAGCAGTCTTCAAACTTTTCACCACAAGAATCACACTGAAGGAATAATAGATTGCATCCAACATTCTTGCAATTCACGTGAGTATCGCACTTATTATCGCATTGGTGGCATTGGGAAATAATCTCTTCGCTAATACGCTCCCCAAGACGCTCATCGAAAACGAAATTTTTGCCTTTAAATTTATTGGGAAGCCCTTTTTCTGTGACTTGCTTGGCGTAGTTAATGATACCGCCCTCAAGCTGATAAACGTCCTTAAACCCTTTTTTCTTGAAATAAGCACTGGCCTTTTCGCAGCGGATTCCTCCGGTGCAATACATCAATAACTTTTTATCTTTTTTATCGGCAAGCTCCTCCTCTACTACGGGAAGGGATTCACGAAATGTGTCTACATCAGGGCAATAAGCGTTTTCGAAATGGCCGATTTCACTTTCGTAGTGATTTCGCATGTCCAAAATTACCGTATCTGGATCGTCGGCAAGTTTGTTGAAGCCCTCAGCATCTACGTGGATACCACAATCTGAAGGGTCATAAACATCGTCCTCTAAACCGTCGGCAACGATTTTACCTCGGACTTTAATTTTTAGTTTGAAGAAAGATTTTCCATCATCGTCAATGGCAATATTTAGACGAATACTATTAAGAAAATCTACGCTATTCAAGTGATCACTAAACGGGTCGAAATTCTTAATCGGAACTGAAATCTGGGCGTTTATTCCTTCTTTTGCTACATAAACGCGACCAAGAACACCTATTTCGTCCCAGGCGTTGAAAAGGAAATTTCTGAAAAATTCTGGATTTGGAATCGCGTGGTACTTGTAAAACGAAAGCGTAACACGCTCTTCGTTGCTTTCACGCATTTTCGCTTTAAGCTCTTCTCCGTTGATTTTATTATAAAGTGCCATTACCCTTAATTTTGTGCAAAAATACGGATTTAACCCTTTAAAACCTACTCTTTAGGTGGAACTGGGTCATGACCGTGTCCGCCCCACGGATGGCAACTACTAAAGCGTTTAATCCCAAGCCAAGTTCCCTTAAGCGGACCGTGAATATTAATGGCTTGAATCATGTAGGCACTGCATGTGGGTGAATATCGGCAGGCGTTAGGCAGAATTGGAGAAAGCACATATTGATAAATTTTCACCAATAAAATCAACAAACCAGAAAATGCCTTTTTTATCATTTTAAACGTTGATCATTAAGGATTTAGCCTTAGCTATTGATGATTTAAAGTCCTTTTCAATTCTTTTAATCTCAGCTTTCATTGTACTGGCTTCCTCCATTTTTTCGTGGTCAGAAAAAGAGTCGGTGTCTAAATGGTAGTCCACTTCCTGAACATACTCCATCCAAAACATCATATCGTCGTGGGCTTTTTGAAGTTTTTTGATAATCTCATCTACTTCCGAGGCCATGGAATCGTCGAATTTACCACGCTGAACCATGGCTTCTAAATCGGTCCTTAGCTCCCCAATTTCGTTCATTTGCGGCATAATACGGTCATGCACAATTAACGCATCAGTATACACATCACGAGCGGTTAAAACCTTTGGTTTGGCAGATTTTTTAATTTCCTTATTCGGAGAATTAGTGGTTGATTTTTTATCGTTTGATGAATCTCCGCATCCAGCGGAAAGGAACAAACAAAAAATTATAAGTAGAGCATTTTTCATGATTAATTTCCGTTTTTATCTACCAAGTACATCATTGCAGCCATTGAAGCAGCACCTAAATGTAACTCTCTTCTATTAACTTTATCGTATGTATCTAAAGAAGTATGGTGATAGTCGAAATATTTTTGATTGTCGGTGTTAAGACCCATTACAGGCACTTTCATTGAATCGTACAAGTAGTGAATATCAGCTCCACCTCCGCCTGCGCGGATGAATGCAATTGTATTCGGGTCGAACAAGGGTAGGTAGGCTTGAAATTTCTCAATCTGTTCTTCCGCAGCTGTCGCTCCGAATCCGCGCGGTGAAAATCCGCCTGCATCACTTTCTAGTGCGAAAAGGTGGTTTTCTCCTTTTTCCATCGCCACTCTGTTGTATTCTAGCCCGCCTTTTCCACCGTTCTCTTCATTCATGAACATAACGGCACGCATGGTGTTTTTAGGCTTATAGCCGATGACTTTTAATGCTCTTAGCACTTCAATAGATTGAACGCAACCTGATCCGTCGTCGTGTGCCCCGTGGCCTACATCCCATGAATCTAAATGGCCGCCTACAGTTAATATATTATTCTTATTCTCACTTCCCCAGATTTCGCCAATCACGTTAAACGATGGAGCATCTTCAAACCATTGCGAGTTAATAGTAAGTGAAACTTTAGTGTTAGGATTCTTTTCCAAGGCCTTAGCTAATCTCATCGCCGACTTCACACCAAGAGCTCCCGCGGGAATGCGAGGCTGAGCATCGTCGTAAACCAGTGTTCCCGTGTGTGGGGTATCATCAAATGCCGAAGCTATTGATCTAATCACTACAGCCACCGCGCCTTTTTCGGCTGCTACTGAAGGTCCGTAAACGCGTTGATCAACAGCTCCACTGTATCCAGCGCCTGTTCCAATCACCGTTTGGTCAAATGGGCGGTTGAAGAAAACGATTTTTCCTTTTACAGCTTCCGCCGAAAGGTCTCTCACCTCATCAAGACTGAAAACCTGGATTACTTCTGCGGTTATTCCAGTTTTTGGAGTCGGTTCTGAACCACCAATGGCTAGAACGGTTAAAGGTTTTGCATCTCCCACGATTTTCGCAGATTCAGCTGGACCTCTTTCCCAATGCGGAACCATAACGGGTTGAAGGTAAACGGAATCAAATCCGTAATCTTCCATTACTTTTTTAGACCATTCCACGGCCTTTTGCGCTTGGACAGAGCCTGAAAGTCGGTTTCCGATGTTTAGGCAAAGCTCACCAAGTTTATCATAAGCCTCTCCGTGAAGTAGCACTTCGTCGAAGATTGAGCTCACCATCTTCTTTTCTACCGAGTCGAGGGTGACTTTCTTGGTCACTACTTTAGGTATATTATTACAGGACTGAAAAACCATTAAACCTATAGCACTGGCTAATAATACTTTGGATATTTTAACGCTGAATGAATTAAGCATGAGATATATTTTGAATTTCTCCTCGAATATAGAAAAACAAAGTGTTTGTTGGAGTAGTGAAATGAAAAATTAGCTCGAAGTGAGTAGTAAGAAGAAAGTAATTCATTTACGGACTTCTTGCTATTTACTGCTTTCTGCTAACTAGCACCATGCGTTCAAGCCTTTTGATTTTGACTCAATTATTAATTTATTTCTATACTTATTGCGTTAGTTTTTACCGCAAAGGGAAGAAGAAGGCGCTAAGCCTTTTTTAACTTCGCGCCTACTTGGCCCTCTTCGCGGTTAAGCAAATAACGATAAGTTTTTTTTCAGATGTTCAAGCCAAGGAGCGGTAAATTTTTTTTTCATAGTGACTCAATTTTTGATTTATTTCTAGACTTCTTCCGTTAAGTTTTACCGCAAAGGAAAGAAGAAGGCGCTAAGGCCCGCGAAGCCTTCTTTTACTTCGCGCCTACTTGGGGCTCTTCGCGGTTAAGGTACTAGCGTTAATCTTTTAAATGAACTAAGATGTCCTTTTCAGGCAGAACCAATAAAAACACATTATTCCTACCTCATTGCTCATCGCTTTAAATAATTAAAATCCTTTCGTAGTTTCACGGTATGAAAAAATTCATGCTTCCGCTCCTCATTGGAATTACTCTTTTCGGCTGCAGCCAGCCTAAACAAACCGAAGAAAAATCCGACAAACTAAATCATCTCCCGGATTATGTAAACCTGATCTTGGAGAACTACAAGTTTTCAAACTGGGATAGTGTTCAGTCTATTGGTTTTGACTTCAATGTTGAGGTTGGGGACAGAAAAGTCCTTCGTCAGTGGGAATGGAGTCCTAAAACTAATAATGTCCAACTTATTGAAAACGGAGATACTGTGAATTTCCAATCGGGAATGTTAGACACGGCGATTAAAATTGAATACATCGCCGACCAAAAATTCATCAACGATAAATTCTGGTTGCTCTTTCCTTTCCAACTGGCTTGGGATAGTAATCTAACCTTTGTGGCGCACGATCCAAGTCCTATGACGCTGGATTCGACGACGGTGCTTCCATCGTTTACCGTTACTTACCCATCTGAAGGCGGCTATACTCCTGGTGATGCTTATAAAGTTTACTATGATAAAACAGGGACTTTAAAGGAATGGCATTTCTTTCCAGGCGGGGCGACAGAGGCAAATGTTATAACCACGTGGGAGAAAATAAATGGGAACGTCATTAACTTCACTCCCTTCCATCAAAATCCTAAAACCGGATTTGCTCTTTATTTCACCACGATCTACGTGAAAACTATTTAAACCATGCGCAATTTTCTAAAAATCACTCTTACCCTAATTTTAACCTTGGGGTTAACTCAGTTTTCTTCGGCTCAAGGCCGAAAGAAGAAAAATCAAGAAGTTCCTGCGGTTACTGTGGATAAGGCCACGTACAACACGCTGAAATACAGAAACATTGGTCCGTTCCGTGGTGGACGATCAGCGGCAGTGACGGGTGTTGCGGGGAAACCTCAACTTTTCTATTTCGGTTCAACCGGAGGTGGAGTTTGGCGCACGCAAGATGGCGGCTCGACTTTTGAAAACATCTCCGACGGCTATTTCGGTGGCTCGGTTGGTTCTGTTGCAGTGAGCGAATGGGACAACAATGTAATTTACGTGGGTGGCGGTGAGAAAACCGTCCGCGGAAACGTGAGTTCTGGCTACGGTATTTTTAAATCTGTTGATGCTGGTGAAACTTGGGAGTTTAAAGGTCTGCCTGATTCTCGTCACATTTCCCGACTAAGAATTCACCCTAAAAACCCCGACCTAGTGTACGCTGCCGTAATGGGTGACCTTTACAAAAGCAGCGAAGAACGTGGTGTTTACCGCTCAAAAGACGGCGGAAACACTTGGGAACGTATTTTATTCGCTAATGAGGATGCCGGTGCAGTGGACCTACTAATGGATCCTACCAATCCGCGAATTCTCTACGTCAGCACTTGGCGCATCCGCCGAACGCCTTACGATCTTAGCTCTGGTGGCGAGGGTTCAAGTCTTTGGAAATCTAAGGACGGTGGCGACACGTGGACTGAGCTTTCTAAAAACGAAGGATTCCCTGAAGGGACATTGGGGATCATCGGTGTGGCGGTTTCGCCACTCAACAACCAACGTGTTTGGGCGCAGGTTGAAGCCAATGAAGGCGGACTCTTCCGATCCGACGATGGTGGAAAAAATTGGAAGCAAGTAAATAGCGACCGCAGTCTTCGTCAGCGTGCATGGTATTACACCCGTGTTTATGCCGATACCAAAGATGAAAACACGGTTTACGTGCTTAATGTGCGTTACCACAAATCTACAGATGGCGGCCAAACATTTAAATCGGCGAATGCACCTCACG
>JBLIKP010000030.1:0-24672 GCA_047635375.1 Sphingobacteriales bacterium
AATAGAAGGTGGCTGAATAAAAACAGTTAAAGCTTTTTCGCCATACTGCTTTTTAATATTGAGCGCTCCTACCACATCTACATCAAAAATGGCGATTTTCTTTTCTTCCCAAATTCGGGTTACTTCATTTTTTAAAGTGCCGTACATTAATCCAGGATAAACTTCTTCCCATTCAACGAATGCATTTTCTTGTACTAAATCTTTAAAGCGATTAGTATTAAAGAAATGATAATCTTTCCCTTCGGTTTCGCCTTTGCGGATAGAGCGTGTTGTCGCCGAAATAGAAAAAGTAAGCTCAGGAAATATTCCCAAAAGATGTTTTACTATGGTTGTTTTTCCTGCGCCGGAAGGAGATGAAAATATTATTAGCTTCTCGCTCATACCATTAAAATAATTAAACTACGTTTAAAAGTTGCTCTTTTATTTTTTCTAGTTCGTCCTTCATTTGAACAACAAGTTGTTGAACTTCGGCATGATTGGCTTTTGAGCCGATAGTATTCACTTCTCTTCCAATTTCTTGTGAGATGAACCCTAGCTTTTTTCCTTGTGCGCCAGAAGTATTTATGGTTTCGGTAAAGTAGTTTAGGTGATTAGTCAGCCTTACTTTTTCCTCGTTGATATCTAGTTTTTCGATGTAGTAGATTAATTCTTGTTCAAACCTATTTTGATCAACGCGATCACGGTCGCTTATTTGCTCCATTGCATTGTTTAGACGCTGCCTTTGGTGTTCCATCCTTTGCGGATCCATTGCAATGATTTTATCAAGCGTCCCATTTATTGCCGTAATACCTTGGTTTAAGTCGGTTGCTAGACTTTTTCCTTCGTCGGTTCTAAAAGCATTAGCCTTAGCAAGACAATTATTAATTGTCTCTTCAATAATTTTCCATAATTCTGGGTCAAGCTCTTGCTCTGAATTACTTATAGCATCTGGTAGACCCATAGCAACTTGTAAAATAGCCGACTCATCAACCTTCATTTCTTCGCTTAAAGCGCGCAATGATTTGATGTATCCTTTAACAACTCCAGTATTGATTGTTGCGTCACCTTTGACCTCACCCGATTTAGTGACGGATATTCCACAGAAAACTTTTCCACGAGTCAAAGCCTTGCTTATGGTATTTCGAATGGGAAGTTCCTTCTCATTTAAAAGCTTAGGAAACTTTAGGGTAAGGTCTAAAAATTTGGAATTTAGGGTTTTAACTTCTACTGAAATTACCCAAGAATTCCATTCGGTTTTTTGGTTACCGTACCCGGTCATTGATAATACCATATTGAGGTTTGCTTAATTGAAATGCAAAGGTAGTTATTTTCAACTTTAAGAAGTGAAGTCTATTTTGATCTGGAAAGCCATTTTTCCTTTTGCTCTAAAAAAAGTTTTCTAGGAATGCTTACCAAATAAATTCCTCCAAATATCACAAGGGATAAAATCACCTTTCGCAAAGTAAATTGATCGCTACCACTTGCCATGGCGATTATGCCTGCAAAAACCGGCTGAAGGTAAATATAGGCTCCAACCACAGAGCTATTGACATATTTTAAGGACCAAGCATTTAGTAGATAAGCGAAAAAGGTGGTCCCAACAATTACAAAAGCAAAGCTTGCCCAACCGTAATTTGGGACATTCACCCAATCAACCGCCATAAACTCATTGAATCCAAAAGGGGTAACGTAAATTAATCCGAAAATAAATGTCCATTTTACCACAGTCAATGGATGGTATTTTGTCATCATCGGCTTGACCAAAACAAGGTAAATTCCATAGCATGTAGCGTTAAGCATAACAAGAAGGTCACCGGTTAAAGTCTCTCCTGAAAAAGAAAAGTTTTGCCCGCCAAGTAAAAGAATGGCACCAACCATACCAATTACAATTCCTGAGCCTTTACGGAGTGAAAGGTGCTCTTTCAGATAAAATTTAGCGAAAACTACCACGAAAATGGGCGTGGTAATCATCATTATGCTGGCATTAATAGGGGTGGTTAATGAAAGTCCTTTAAAGAAAAACATCATGTTGCAGGCTACACCAAATAGTGCACAGAGTGCAATCCAAGCTAAATCTTTTACAGACTTAATTTTCTCCTTTATAAATAACGCATGGAAAAGCCACAAAAATACTCCTGCTATTGAAATCCGTAAAACGATAAATCCAAAGGGCTCAATTAATTCAGGCATTACGGCCTTTGCAATAGTGAAGTTTGCCCCGTATATCAGAGTTACAAGCAAAAGAGCAAGGTGTACTTTTATTCGCATTTAAAAAATATTATGTTTTATAGATTTATTGATAAATAAATCTATGCCTTGGTAAGGCAAAAAGGTTTTAGAAATAATACTTCTTCCATCTAACTTGTTTGACTTTGTCCGTTTATATATGAAATAAATCAGTTATGCAGAGCAGGCTCGAGCCTTCTATAGATTAAGATTCTTAAATAAACACCCAAAATTTGGTTGTAAAATTAGGAAAACAAAAACCTATTATACACCACCACCCTTGGCTATTTTTTAATTCTCTGGAAGAAATTCCGTTTTCGACATTTTAACGCCTTGGGAACACTGTTTGATGTGATCATTATCAATCCGCCTAAGTTTGCTCCCACCAAGGCTTACGCCGAAAAAGCCCAACGGGCCTATAAAGATTCACCCCTTCTGGCTATGAAAATTCTTAATACGGGAGGGAGATTAATTGCGCTATCCAATTCTGGTGGAATTAATAGTGAGCAATTTAAACAAGTGTTAAGTTGGGTTGCCTTGGATGCGAATAAGCATCTTCAAATAGTTGAACAAATTAATCATCCATGCAAAAGTCCTGTCAGACTTTCCTTTCCAGAGTCTGAATACCTTAAAGGCTTTATTTGTGAAGTAATTTAACTTAACTGTAATCCTAAGATTATCTCGAGTATTGATATGTAATTACTAATTTTGAGTAAATATTGATTCCATTGTCACCGAAGAAACTTACTCTTGATTTTGATTATGACTTTGCCGTTTTAGGAATTGTTAGCGCAGCTCCGTCGTATAAGCTATGTCATTTTATAAATTCGGAAACCTTCATGAACTTCGAAAGAAATGAGGAGGACTTTTCTATTCTGCTCAATGGGCAAAAGGAGGCAACAATATTTAGTAAGTTTAATTTTAACCCGAAGAATTCAGAATATTATTTTAGTTTAATCCAAAATAAAGGCTCTAATGCCTATCTTGTCCCTGAAAAGAAAGAGCTGGATTATTTTATCATTATTTCTGATGAATTTCCCAATAAAATACCGTTAGAGGTAAAAAATGAATTGACTAAATTAAAAGTAGTACAAGCCGTTTTTCTGCTCCCAACTGAAAAAATAAAATCGAAAGAAAATTTAATATTTTGATGAAAACCGATTATAACAGAACCAAGATAATAGCAACCTTAGGGCCTGCTTCTTCGAGTAAGGAAACCCTTACTAACATGATTCGTGCAGGTTTAGATGTTGCTCGTGTGAATTTCTCTCATGGAGATTACGCAACGCATAAGGAAACTATTGACTTGATTCGCAGTATCAATAAACAGCACGATACCCATATTGGGGTTCTTGCCGATCTTCAAGGTCCTAAAATTAGGGTCGGAGTTATGGAGGGTGAAGGTGCTCTTTTAGTAAAAGGTGCTCAAATTGAAATCACCACTAAAAAGGTAATTGGAACAGCCCAACAAATTTATATCAGTTACCAACGTTTCCCTAAGGATGTCCAACCAGGTGAGTTAATTCTTTTAGATGACGGGAAAATTAGAATCAAAATTGTTTCTACTGATCTTAAAACAAAGGCTGTAGCCGAGGTTATTCACGGTGGGATTTTAAAATCGAATAAGGGGGTTAACCTTCCAAATACAAAGCTTACCCTTCCAAGCCTTTCAGAAAAAGACTTAGCCGATCTAGACTTCGCACTTGAGCAAGGCGTGGAATGGATTGCCCTATCTTTTGTAAGAGATGCCAATGATATTAAGGAGTTAAGAAAATTAATTGACGCTAAGAAAAGCCGTGCACGGATTATTGCCAAAATTGAAAAGCCTGAAGCTTTAGAAAATATTGATGCAATTATCGATGCCTCGGATGCCATCATGGTAGCAAGGGGTGATCTTGGCGTGGAGATTCCAATGGAGAAAGTTCCTGTATTTCAAAAGAGAATTGTTGAAAAAGCGAGAACTAAGGCCAAACCGGTAATTATTGCCACGCAAATGATGGAGACCATGATGGAGTTCCCTCAGCCTACCCGCGCCGAAGCAAATGATGTAGCCAACTCAGTTTTAGATGGTGCCGATGCCCTTATGCTAAGTGGTGAAACCTCCGTAGGTAAGTTTCCTATAGGCGTAATTGAAGCCATGCAAAGAATTATCAGAAACGTGGAGACCGAGTTTTACAATTACTCCCGACTAAATATCCCTAATAAGGACAAGGATACTTTTCTTTCTGATTCTATTTGCTACAGTTCTTGCGTGCTTGCCGAACAAGTTGGAGCAAAAGGTCTGATTGGAATGACCCGATCAGGTTATACTGGTTTCCAGCTATCAAGCCATAGACCAAAAGCCGATATCTTCATTTTTACAAACAACCGTTTTCTTTTAAACCTGCTTAGTTTGGTTTGGGGTGTTCGCGGATTGTATTACGATAAGTTTGTAAGTACCGACGAGACTTTTCAAGATGTTCATGATATTTTAAAAGCTAAAAAGCTGATTAAAAAAGGCGACGTTCTTATTAATTCGGCGAGTATGCCAATTGATGCAAAGGGCCGAACAAATACAATTAAGGTTACAAAAATCGACTAAAAGAAAAATGAGAAAGTTTATCTTCCTATTTATTATTTCAGCAATATTCGCTTCCGCAAAAGCGCAAAATAATCTTCAAAATCTTTATACAAGTAAGGTTATAGTAACCGATGATGGAAAGGCTTTAATCGAGAAAAAAGGATCATTACGCCTTGAAAACTCAGAAGCTCGTGTGAAGAATATTGGTAATATTTTAAATGGGGCTTTCCAGATTAATGCACCTGGAAATACGGTAAAAAGTATAACCTTGGTAAAAGACTCAATGCTTAGCGCCGATGTTGAATTTACCTCATTTTTTGATGCGATTCGTGCAAATCCAGGGCGTAATGTTGAACTGGAAGTGTTGGAGGCAGATAAAACAGTGAGTTATGAAGGGTTGATTTCGCAATACGGAATTACCTCATCCATGTTTATTCTTAAAACGTCCTATGGCTCACAAGCCATTCCTTTTAATAATATACGTGCCGTAGCTTTTTCAGGTGACATTGAAAATCGCTCTAAGCAATTCAAATCTTACGATGCGGCACTTTTAAGTTTCGAAAAAGACGTTACACGCCAACAGGTGGAACTGCAGTTTTTACGTGAAGGATTTACTTGGAATGCACGTTACTTCTTAATCCATACAAAAAATGACCAAGTGCAATTTGGCTTAAACGTGGAGTTTATTAATAACGCAGAGGATGTTAGCAATACTGATATATATTTCGCTAGTAACGAGGCATTAAGCCAAGCCGGAAGTACTGATAATCAATCATTTTATTACGGAAAAAGGCAGGTCAATATCCTAAAAGGAGAAAGTCTGTTTATCCCTATTTTTTCTGAAATCATCCCAAAAACCGAAGTGGTTTCCATCAGCTTAAAGGCAAACAACCCAGAGGTTTGGAAATGGAATGAGACTTGGGAAGATGCTTCGAACAAAGCCGATATGATGGTGGAATTCACAAATAAATCAGATTTCGACCTGGTTCCTGGGAAGATTATCGTTTTGGATGAATTTTCAACACCCTTAAGTGATGGTGAGATTTCTTTTACAGCAAAAGGTGATAAAAACCGGGCTCCATTAAGAGAAATAGATTTCGTTTTGGGCTCACAATCTGAGAAAGTGTTAAAAATTAAAAAAGGCGCTCTTAAAATTGATGGCGTGATTTATAATCAAGTAGATGTCGCCGGTGTAATCGAAATCGAAAACACCTCTCGTAATTCGTTTGACCTTAACCTAAACAAAATGGTTTGGGGGAAAATAAACGATGATGAAACCAACGTCGACTTTTCCACCATTGCAAAAAATTATGTTAATCCGGAAACTACCATTTCCTGGAGCGGGAGGTTAACGTCAAAAAGCAAAAAGAAATTTAATTACGTTTACACCTGCTTCTACCCAGCAAAAATTAAAAATAGTGAAAAATGATAAATTAGTCCGCTGTGCTTGGTGTGGCAACGACCCATTTTACACGGAGTACCATGATACAGAATGGGGAGTGCCAGTTTACGACGACCGAAAAATGTTTGAGTTCGTAGTATTGGAAGGCGCGCAGGCTGGATTAAGTTGGATTACTATTCTTAGACGTAGAGAAAATTACAGAAAGGCTTTCGCCAATTTTGACCCCGAAAAAGTAGCGAAATTCACTCCTGAGAAAGTAGAAGAATTGCTTTTAGATGAGGGGATAATCCGTAACAGATTAAAAGTAAAGTCTACCGTAACCAATGCTATCGCCTTCCTTGAAGTAGCGAAAGAGTTTGGGTCGTTTTCAAATTACCTTTGGGCCTATTTCGACAATAAAGTTCTTATTAATCAGCCTAAAACAATGGGAGATTTACCCGCAAAAACTGAAGTTGCTGAGAAAATAAGTAAAGACTTGAAAAAACGCGGATTTAAATTTTTCGGTCCCACAATTTGCTACGCACACCTTCAGGCAGTAGGCATTATTAACGACCATACGGTCGATTGTTACAGAAAGAACGCGGTTTAAGCCACGGCAAATTGGCGCTATTTCTTATATTCGCCAATCAAATAGATGTTTCCCAATTTAAAAACCACTATTAATACCCAACCCCATGAGATACACCCCTATTGATTCGAACCTATTTATCCAGAATCGAAAACGTTTAGCCAATAAAATGGCACCTGGGTCTATTGCATTTTTCAATTCAAACGACGAATTCCCACGCAACGGGGATATGGCACATAAATACCGCCAGAATTCTGATCTTTTCTACCTTTCTGGAATCGATCAGGAAGAATCTATTCTAGTGATTTTTCCAGATTCACCAATCGCCGAATACAAAGAGGTTCTTTTCGTAAAGAAAACCAATGAGCATATCGAAATTTGGGAAGGACATAAATATTCTAAGGAAGAGGCAACTGCTACTTCGGGGATAAAAAACGTTCAGTGGTTAGAAGACTTCGACACTATCCGCGACATGCTAATGAAGCGTGCCGATAATGTCTATCTTAACGCTAATGAAAACGACCGCTACGTGCATGCGGTGGATTATCGCGACATGCGTTTTGGGAAGGCGTTAAAAAATCTTTTTCCAAATCACCAATATCATAGGGCAGCTCCTTTTATGCGTGATCTACGTGCAATTAAATCTGCTGAAGAAATCCGCATGTTGCAAAATGCTTGTGATATCACTGAAAAAGCATTCAGACGTGTGTTAAAATTTGTTAAGCCAGGCGTTAACGAATATGAAATAGAGGCCGAAGTAATCCATGAATTTATTCGCAATGGAGCAACGGGTCACGGTTACAACCCAATTGTTGCCTCTGGACGAAATGCTTGTGTGCTGCACTATAACGACAACGATAAAATCTGTAAAGACGGCGATTTAATTTTGTTTGACTTTGGCGCGGAGTACGGAAATTACAACGCCGATCTTAGCCGAACAATTCCAGTAAATGGAAGATTCACACCTCGTCAAAAAGATGTGTACAATGCCGTGCGCCACGTGATGGTTGAGGCGATGAAATTACTTAAACCAGGAAACGTGATCGACGAGTATCACAAGCAAGTGGGTGAGTTAATGACGGAACAGTTATTGAACCTTAAATTGCTTAGCACGGATGAGGTGAAAAATCAAAATCCAAAGCTTCCTGCTTACAAGAAATTCTTCATGCACGGGACTTCGCATCATCTTGGACTTGACGTACACGATTTAGGTGACCGTCACGCCAAAATGGAACCAGGAATGGTGTTCACTTGCGAACCGGGGATTTATATCCTTCCAGAAGAAATTGGAATCCGTCTTGAAAACGACATGGTGGTGACTTCTGGTGAAGTGAACGATATGATGCGAAACATCCCTATCGAAGCCGACGAAATCGAAGAAATAATGAACAGCTAAATTCGTTTGATGGGTATGCTTAAAAAGATTTTTGCACTTAGTTTTTTCCTTTTGTTGGCTTTCGCCGATGGAGGAAGCGCACAATCTAATGAGGCGACCATAAAAATGGGTAAGCTCAAATACAATGGCGGTGGCGATTGGTATGCTAATCGCACCGCACTGCCTAACCTCATTCAATTTTGTAATACTTATTTACGCACAAATTTTGAAAAGGAAGAGTCAACTGTTGAGGTAGGAAGCCCCGAACTTTTTTCCTATCCCTTTGTATATATGACGGGCCACGGAAACGTGATTTTCGATGATCAGGAAGCTCAAAATCTTCGCACCTACTTGTTGGCGGGCGGATTTCTGCACATTGACGACAACTACGGGATGGATAAATTTCTTCGTCCGCAAATGAAGCGTGTTTTTCCGAATCTTGATTTTATTGAAATCCCCTATGATCATCCTGTGTTTAAGGAAAGATTTTCTTTTAAGAACGGGCTTCCAAAAATTCACGAGCACGACGGAAAGCGCCCTCAGGCATTTGGAATCTTTTATGAAGGCAGGTTAGTTTGCTTTTATAGCTACGAGTCAGACCTTGGAAATGGCTGGGAAGATGAAGGGATTTACCCTGACGACACGCAAGAAACTAGAGAGAAAGCATTAAAAATGGGGGCAAACTTGGTGCAATATGCACTAAGCAACTAATCGGCGAAAGCCAACAAATTGACATTTACGTTTTAAGTCAAATTATTATCTTTGCAGCAAACGCAGAATCATGTATAAAGTAACAGTAAATGAAAATAAACCCCTTGAAATTAATTTCGACAAGGAAAATGTAACGGTAAATGGCGAAAATGTAGCCCTTGACGAATGCAATGTAGGTGAAAATCGTTTTCATGTGTTGCACAAAAATGCATCGTACAATGTCGAAGTTGTAGAGGTAAACCATCCTGAAAAAAAAGCTACTGTTAAGGTGAATAATACGCTTTATTCCATAAGTGTAAAGGATCAATATGACGAATTACTTCATCGTCTTGGGATGGATAACCTTGCCGTTGCTAAGGTAAACGTGATCAAGGCGCCTATGCCGGGATTAGTGCTTAAAGTGATGGTGTCAGAAGGACAAACCATCGCCAAAGGTGATCCGCTTCTAGTGCTTGAGGCAATGAAAATGGAAAACGTACTTAAAGCACCTGTAGACTGTGTAATCAAAAGTATAAAGGCCATTCCAGGAGAAAAAGTAGAGAAAAACCAAGTGCTGATTAACATTGACTAATGTTAAAATCCATACTAAGCTTTTTTAAGAAGCAGCCCAAAAGCTTAATCCTAATATTATTACTTTCTGCTATTCCTGTGGTGCTTTCTGGAGTGTTTGCACGGAATTTGGATGCCCTAAAATTTCTTAATGAGCCAGGCATGATTTGGTTATTCTGCTTTGTCACCATTTTCACCATGGCATTCTCAATAACCCCTACCATTTTGGTAAGCCTTTTGGGCGGATTTTTTTACGGCTGGATAGTTTTCCCTGGCCTCGCTATTTCCTATATGTGCTCAGCAGCAATTGGATTTTATATGGGACGATGGGTAAAATTGCCTCGTCTGCGTAAGCGAATGGAGGAGTTCCCCAAAGCCGATTTACTACTAAGAAAGGTTGAGCAAAACGATTTCTTGGCGATAGTGTTTTCTAGGATTTCGCCACTTTTCCCTTTTGCGGTGACCAATTTTTTATTGTCTTCGCTAAATATCAAATTCTCAAGGTACATGTGGGCAAACTTTGTCGGGATGCTTCCGCGGACAATTTTAGTGTTTTATTCAGGGATTCAAGCGAAAAGATTGAGTGATTTGCTAAATGCTCCAAATGAAATGGGGTGGGCCCAATGGGCCACACCCTTATTCATCTTAGTTTCACTTCTGGGATTTATTTACCTCCTCTCACGTAAGGCAAATAAATTTTATAAGGACTAATCATCGTCAGACTCGTCAAGCTCTTCTTTAGGCTCATCAAGGCATTTCAAGCCATTTTCAGTCATAACCAAACGCTTTACTTTTAAACCGTTTAAGTATTCAGAGCAATCGTAATGATACATGTAGCTATACATCTCCTTGATGTTGTTGTCAAAAATAAGCTCAGTGCCTACCGGAGCCTGCAAGTTGATTACTAGATCTTGGTTACGTAAAGGGGTTTCTTCTGGCACGTCGAATAAAAAGTCGAAGGTGATTTTGTTGTCTACAACTTCATATTTATACTCAATGTCATCGGCACGTTCAAGAGCTATTTCCATAGTTTTACCGCTAGCCGAATAATTTTTAACGATGTACATTTTGTTGTCACTTGACTTAGTTACGCGAAGCCTGGCACGTTTTGGGCCATCGTTGTAATCGTTAAAGTTTATTGTACTACCATTGTTTTTTAAGGAGAAATTTCTCGCTCCCTGAAAATCATTTCCGACGGAAACATAATAGGAGCTTAGCGGAGTTTCGTACTCGTCGACCATCCGTATTTCACCTTCCTCGGCGAAATCAAGCCCGAATGATGTGCCTATTTTAATTCCAGAAACGACAGCCACCATCCAAACTACAAGTAGTCCAAGAAAAACGTAGCGGGTGAAAATTTTGATTCCAAAGACTAATTGAATTCCTAAAATCAGGATGCTAATTAACGGAATTACCATTAAGGTGACTGCAGTAGAAATTGCCGCAGGTCCATTTACTGATCCAAATAAATCAAAGGGGTAGATGAAGCTTTCGGCGCTATAGAAATAGTTTAGAAAAATCCCGCTTCCCACCATTAGCCCAATTAAAGCGCAAAGGGAAAAGAATAGAAGGAACCCGCCTATGATTGGCCCTAACAAGCCTAAAACTCTTCTTATAAATTCGATTAGTAGCTGGAGGATATTGCTCACAAAATCGCCGAATTGTCCAAAGAAAGATGTGCCGTGCTTCATCCCTTTGTTCACATTTCGTTTAATGTGATCAAAGTCTTCGGCCGCCGATTTCTTTAAATTTTCCAGGTTTATTTTTTCACCCTTCATCTGAAGTTTTTCAATCCTGGTCTTCGCCGATGGGATGATTGCCCAGAGAATTAAATAAAGGTAAACCGCTGATCCGAAGATTAAGGTTCCAAGGACAAACGCCACCCTTACCCAAACAACATTGATGGCAAAGTAAGCCGCCAAGCCCCCACAAACTCCACCTAACACTTGGCCGTCTTTGTTTCTGAAAAGTCGGCGATTAGTGTTTTTTGTTTCAACCTCTTCGTCGTCAAATTCTTGATCAAAGTCAGATGGAGATCCTATGGCCCGAGTTACTTCCTCCACATCTACATCCGTGATTACTTCTTTTCCTGATTTTTTCAGGATTTCGGTAAACATTTCTGCCATACGGTTTTCGATGTCGGCAATGATTTCATGGCCTCCATCCGTTGCGTTAAAGTGACCTTTTAGTTCCTCGAGGTAAACCAAAAGATTGTCGTAGGCGTTTTCTTCCACGTGGAATACTATTCCTCCTACATTTATGATTACAGTCTTATTCATGGTTTCTATTATTTTATACTGGTGGTGTTAACAGCATGCTCTAGGTCTTTCCAAGTCTCATGCATTTTTTGGTGAACTTCTTTTCCTTTTGGGGTTAGTACATAATATTTGCGCGGTGGCCCACTTTCTGACTCTTGCCAGCTGTAGCTAAGCAATTCATTGTTTTTTAATCGGGTTAGAAGAGGGTAAAGAGTCCCTTCCACCACGATTAGTTTCGCCTCTTTTAGCTTTTCAAGGATGTCTGAGGCATATACTTCTCCCTCTGAAATAATAGAGAGAATGCAATACTCCAAGATTCCTTTTCGCATTTGGACCTGAATGTTATCTATATTCATGGTTAATTTTTTTGGTTCATACCCAGTGTTAATTGGACCGTATTGCTTTTCGCTCCAATGTTTAATCCGATGTCACCCAGTTCGTAAATCCCATTGAAACTGTTTTTAGTCTGTTTTGAGATTCTTCCCTTAAGCGTCATCATAATTTCGTCTTCAAATTCCCAGCTTAAAAACATGCTCACCCCGTCGGGCAAGGTTACATTCACACAATTGTCAGAGGCATTAATGTCGATGTCTTCTACATCCGAAAAAATGCGGTTAAGCTCTTTCTCTACTTTAGAATCTTTGGCCTTCACCCAAATTTTATGAGTTTCGTTGCCACGATCATCCTCTCCTACAGAAAATGTGAATTCAATATCGTGTTTTAACGATTTGCTAAGTAGTCTTAGGGTGTCGGCTTTCGCCGAAAGGTGAAATAACCCGACACCTCCAAGAGCTAACATGAGAACTATAATTATCTTCTTATTCATGGTTTTTATATTTATACCTACATCTCGGTATCACAAAGATATGTAAAAAGCCAAGTACTTTGCAACACATAGTACTAAATGTAATTGATTTGTGACAAAGTGGCTTGTGATGAAATGGCTTGAAAGGGTTGATTTTGTTGAGAAATTATGGAGTTCATTTTTTTTGAAAAAAATGAAAATTACGAATGTGGAATTACGGATTACGATGGGCTTCGCCCTTTTTGCCTCGCTTCCTCGGTCTGGTAAGCTTGTAGACGGCTACCACGGAAGAATCGGGTTTAATTTTACTAATTAACAATTACACATTAATAATTAGTTGCACCGCCCCGTGCGGCTGGTGGGCGGCATTATTTTAAAAAGCTCATTTGTCCCAAAAGGAAGGTGTGGGCTGGTGGCGAAAGCAACCCTTAAGATGAAGAGTGGTTTAGGAAAGGATAATGATTTCCGGATAAAAATTAAGCTAAAAAGCACGATCTAAATCGCGCTTGGGTTGTGCGGATAGCCTTGCTTTTGGCTGACAAATTGCGTTTTAAAATCAAGCCTAGATTTTTTCGTTCTTTTTCAGCGATGGAAAAAGGACAGAACTATATTGAGGAGCGCAATCTCAAATTGCCCAAGATTTAATTTACCGCATAAAAACTCGCCGCACTTTTTTAAAGGCATAATTTAAATCCCACTTGCATTGCAGGCAGTTATCGCGGAAGAATCGGGTTTAATTTTACTAATTAACAATTACACATTAATAATTAGTTGCACCGCCCCGTGCGGCTGGTCCCCGGCATTATTTTAAAACTATTATTTGTCCCAAAGGAAGATGAGAGAGGGCCTGCGCAAGCAATCCATAAGATGAAGAATGGTATTGAGAAGAAGGTGATTTTCGCAAAAAGAGTATGTTAAAAAGAACAATGTAAATCACGCTTGGGTTGCGTAGGACATCTTACCTTTGGTTAGATAATAAAATTTTTAAATCAAGCCTTGATTTTTGCTCTACTTTTTATCAAGAAAAAGTGTGAGAAACATTTTTAGGAGATCAATCTCAAATTGCCCAAAATCTAATTTACTTCAAAAAAAACTCATTGCAACAGATAAAAAGAATGATTCCAGATTCTAAAATCCCTTAACCACCAAAAAACCAAACTAATCCCTTCCCCGTTGTTCAAAATAAAAGAGGTTCAAGGACTGCTCCTTAAAATCCCCAAACAAATCCTTATCTTTGCGGTTATAAAGCAAGCAATTAACAATACATTATATGTTAACAAAAGTTGAAAATTACAAAGTAAAAGACATTAGCCTTGCCGACTGGGGTCGTAAGGAAATTACATTAGCAGAAGCTGAAATGCCAGGTTTAATGGCGCTTCGCGAGGAATTCGGAAAAGAAAAGCCTTTAAAAGGTTCTCGAATTGCGGGTTGTCTGCACATGACCATTCAAACTGCGGTTCTTATTGAAACCTTAGTAGAACTTGGCGCCGATGTACGTTGGTCGTCATGTAATATTTTCTCTACGCAAGATCACGCTGCTGCTGCAATCGCTGCTGCTGGCGTTCCGGTTTTCGCTTGGAAAGGCCTTTCAGAAGAAGAATTCAATTGGTGTATCGAACAGACATTGTTCTTCGGTGATACCGATACTCCTCTAAACATGATCCTTGACGATGGTGGTGATTTAACCAACATGGTTTTCGATCTATACCCAGAATTAGCAAAAGGTATCCGCGGACTATCAGAAGAAACTACTACTGGAGTTCATCGTTTATACGAGCGTATGAAAAATGGCACACTTGTGATGCCAGCGATCAACGTAAACGATTCGGTTACAAAATCGAAATTCGACAACAAATACGGTTGTAAAGAATCTTTAGTAGATGCAATTCGTCGTGCTACTGACGTAATGATGGCCGGTAAAGTTGCTGTTGTTGCAGGTTACGGTGATGTGGGTAAGGGTTCTGCTGCATCTCTTCAAGGAGCTGGAGCAAGAGTTGTCGTTACTGAAATAGATCCTATCTGTGCGCTGCAAGCTGCAATGGATGGATTCGAAGTTGTAAAAATGATAGACGCTGTAAAACGCGCTGATATCATCGTTACTGCTACAGGTAACTTCAACGTAATCCGCGGTGAGCACTTCGAAGCAATGAAAGACAAAGCTATCGTGTGTAACATCGGTCACTTCGACAATGAAATCGATATGACTTGGTTAAACGCAAATCACGGAAATACAAAAGACGAAATTAAGCCACAGGTTGATATGTATACCATCAACGGTAAAAACATCATCCTACTTGCTGAAGGTCGTTTAGTAAACCTAGGTTGCGCTACAGGTCACCCATCATTCGTGATGAGTAACTCATTCACAAACCAAGTGCTTGCACAATTAGAAATATGGATCAACCACGCGAACTACAAAAATGAGGTGTATACACTTCCAAAACACTTGGACGAAAAAGTAGCTGCACTTCACCTTTCAAAAGTTGGAGCTCAACTGGAAGAACTAACTCCTGAACAAGCCAAATACATTGGTGTAGAAGTTCAAGGGCCATACAAGCCGGAATACTACAGGTATTAATTAGTAATTGTTAGTTTGTAATTAGAAAAATTACAAACTTCAAAATAACATGTCCCGCGTAAGACTTTGTCTTTCGCGGGATTTTTATTTAAAACGAAAACCGTCATTTCGAGCCCCGTCGAGAAACGATGCTCCTCTACAAAATTCCGTTTTACAATCCGTCTATCTTGCGACAATGCCCAAGATGACTGCTTTTTTCAAAGACTGATGACCTAACCGCCATTTTTCCCTAATATGCATTCCAGATTAGAACAATAATCTTATCTCGTGGTATCTGGCATTATTTTAATATTATTATTTGTCCCAAAGGAAGTCTTACGGTGGTCGGCGCTATGCAATCCTTAAGATGAAAAATGAATTAGACAATAGAAATAATTTCCGTAGGCTATTTTCTTGATGAAAATCAACCTAGTCAGGCTTTGATTGCGGGGAGAGCCTTTCTTTGGAAGGACAAATAAAATTTTCAAATCAAGCCTAGCTTTTTTCGTTCTTTTTCAACGATGGAAAAAGAACAGAACTATATTGAGGGCCACAATCTCAAATTGCCCTAAATCTCCTTTACTCCTTGAAAACTCATCGAACCAACCAGAAAGAATAATTTCAGAAAACAAATGTTTCACCATTTCAAATTCCAGAGTACAAATTCTTTTCTGAAAAAACCTAAAGATTTTTAGAAGCAACAGCCCGTGCGGCTGGCTTTCGGCATTATTTTAAAAAGCTCATTTGTCCCAAAAGGGAGGTGTGGGCTGTTGGCGGAAGCTTTTTTATTTTGCTTCGCCGTTTTGGTTTTTCGCCTATTTTCCCCGTGGGTCATTCCAGATTAGAACAATAATCTTATCTCGTGGTATCCGGCATTATTTTAATATTATTATTTGTCCCAAAGGAAGTCGAGCGGTGGTCGGCGCTAAGCAATCCTTAAGATGAAAAATGAATTAGACAATAGAAATAATTTCCGTACGCCATTTTATTGATGAAAATCAACCTAGTCACGCTTGGATTGAGGGGAGAGCTTTTCTTTGGAAGGACAAATAAAATTTTCAAATCAAGCCTTGACTTTTGCTCCCCTTTGTGTCAAGGCAAAGGGGAAAATCATCTTAATAATTGAGATGCCCTCTCTTTCCACAATTTCCTAAAGAACATTATTTAATTTTCCGGGCCTTTTTCAGCGATGGAAAAAGAACGAAAATACATTTAAAAACGAAATGTTCTCGGGGCCAAAAAAAACTTAAAATCTCAAATCCTTTCTCCACTCTCCTTCTTAAAACTAAAGGAAAATCTTCCAAAATCAAAAAGCTTGAATGCTTGGTAGCTTAAAAACTTCTTAGCTTCAATTTCAATAATCTTTCCCTACCTTTGGATTATTCTATTAAAAGCATAAAAAACAAAATTAAAATGAGTGTAACTGAGAAATCAACCTCGATTGATAATGTACTAAAAACCCTCGGTATCGAGGATCTAAATAATGCCTGGAGCACAGGCTCCAAGGGAGGGAGTAGCCCAAACGCACAAGTGGTGGATGTGATTTCACCAGTGGATGGCAATGTAATCGCCGGAGCTAAATTCGCAACGGTTGAAGAATATAACCAAGTAGTTGCTCAAGCACAAGTTGCTTTTAAAGAGTGGCGCACATGGACAGCACCAAAACGTGGTGAGGTTGTCCGCCAGTTTGGTGAAGCCCTTAGAAAAAATAAAGAGCCATTGGGGAAACTAGTCTCCTACGAGATGGGAAAATCGCTTCAAGAAGGTTACGGTGAAGTGCAAGAGATGATCGATATCTGTGATTTCGCAGTGGGTCAGTCTCGTCAGCTTTACGGATTAACAATGCACTCTGAACGTCCGGGGCACCGCATGTACGAGCAATATCACCCTCTTGGAGTGGTAGGTATTATCTCTGCATTCAACTTCCCAGTGGCAGTTTGGGCGTGGAACACAGCTCTTGCTTGGGTTTGTGGTGACGTTTGTATCTGGAAGCCATCTGAGAAAACACCTTTAACTGGTATAGCTTGTCAGAAAATCATCAACGAAGTATTTGCTGCAAACGGTGTTCCTGAAGGAGTTTCTTGCCTGGTACAAGGTGGTAGGGAAATCGGTGAGGCGATGTCTAACGACAAACGTGTGCCTTTAATCTCTGCTACGGGTTCTACTCGCATGGGTAAAGCTGTTGGCGCCGCTGTTGGTGCTCGTTTAGGCAAATCTTTACTTGAGCTTGGTGGTAACAACGCCATTATCATTACTGAAAACGCCGACCTTGACATGACCCTTATCGGTGCTGTATTTGGCGCAGTGGGAACTTGCGGACAGCGTTGTACTTCTACTCGCCGACTTATCATCCACGAAAGGGTTTACGAGGAGTTGAAAGAAAAATTAGTGAGCGCTTACGGACAACTTAAAATCGGTGATCCATTAGATCAAAACAACCACGTTGGTCCGTTAATCGATAAAGATGCTGTGGGTCAATACTTAAATTCTATTGAGAAGGCTAAAGCCGAAGGTGGAAATGTGGTTGTTGAAGGTGGTGTGCTTGAAGGAGCTGGCTATGAGTCTGGATGTTATGTAAAACCTTGTATTATTGAGGCCGAAAATCATTTCCAAATCGTGCAGCACGAAACGTTCGCGCCAATCTTGTACATCATGAAGTATTCTGATTTAGAAGAGGCTATTGAAATGCAGAACGACGTTCCACAAGGATTGAGTTCAGCGATTATGACCAACAATATGCGTCAAGCGGAAAAATTCCTAAGCGCGCTAGGTTCTGATTGCGGTATCGCAAACGTAAACATTGGTACATCAGGTGCCGAAATCGGTGGAGCCTTTGGTGGTGAAAAAGATACTGGTGGCGGACGTGAATCAGGTTCAGACGCTTGGAAAGTCTACATGCGCCGACAAACAAATACAATCAACTACACTGCTGAACTTCCTTTAGCTCAAGGAATCGAGTTCGATTTGTAGATTGAAAAATTTAAATAAAGTGAAAGCCCCCAAGAGAAATCTGGGGGCTTTCTTTGTTTTAACGGAGGAAAACCTAATTCTTAGTTTAGCGTTATTAGTAAAAGGATAAAGACAAATTTTAAATTTTCCGCCAAAATTGCAATGGCGCACAATTTGTTCTTTACTTTTTAGTTAATTTTAAATAATTAAAAACGGAAAATATGTTCGGAGGATACGGATTAATTATAATAGTTATGGCTGCCAGTTGGCTGGTGAGCTGGAGATTTAAATCAAAGTTCAAGAAATTTTCGAAAGAACCTTTTCAACGCGGGTTAACAGGGGCTGAAGTTGCTCGAAAAATGCTTGAGCAAAATGGGATTTATGATGTGCAGATTATCTCTACAGGAGGAAATCTAACTGATCACTACAACCCGGCCAATAAAACGGTAAACCTGAGTGAGTCGGTTCACAATGAAAGAACAGTAGCGGCGGCGGCTGTGGCAGCGCACGAATGTGGTCACGCAATTCAGCATGCCCAAGCCTATAGTTTTTTGAAATTTAGAAGTGCAATGGTGCCTGCCTTAAGCATTAGTTCCAAGGTCATGCCCTTTGTCATTCTGGCAGGATTTTTTACCTTTCAAACCTTCCCAGCAATTTTAGCAGTGGGTATAGGAATGTTTGCCTTAACCACATTATTTAGCTTTGTAACCCTGCCTGTGGAATTCGACGCAAGCAACCGCGCATTGGCTTGGCTAGAGTCGAGTGGATTGTCGCAAGGTGAAGAGTTAGGAATGGCTAAGGAAGCATTGAATTGGGCGGCAATGACCTACATAGTCGGTGCCTTAGGATCTTTAGCAATGCTGCTTTATTACTTGAGTATTTTTAGCGGGAGGGATTAAAACTTAAGATTTGTCCACCAGCACAGAAAATGTTGGTGTAAAATGGAAGGTTAAGCCTGCCTATTTTGGGTGGGCTTTTTTAATTCATAACTGCAGGGCAGATAAGCTGGAATTCAGGAATACTTACTTCAAATACATGTCCGTCTACAATTCGTTTCATACTATACTTTCCGGTCATTTTTCCAATTCCGGAATTTAGGTTGCAGCCACTTACATATTTATGCGTTTCCCCGGGATTAAGGATAGGTTGTTGTCCGACTACCCCTTCCCCCTCGACGGTACGCCAATTTCCGGCGCTGTCAAAAATCCTCCATTCACGTCTAAGCAACTGCACAGTGTGATCGCCCATGTTCTCGATTAAGATTTCATAGGAAAACATGAAGTGCTGATTGGTGGGATTAGAATATCCAGACTCATATTGAGTCTTTACCGTTACTTTTACGCCTTGAGTGATTTGTGCTACCATAATTTTCTAGTGGACTACCAAATTTATAAAAATTATACACAATTAAAGGCTAATGTTAGTTAATATTAAGGTTACATTAGGGCCTTGTGATTCGGCTTAAAGCCGAAAAAAGGACGTAACCCATTGGTTCGTAAAATATTTTGCTTTAATATGCTTGTTGGATAAATATTTAACTGTATCTTTGCAATCCTTTTAAGACTAAGAAGGGAACTATATTTCGAATCAATTAAACCATTTGAAAGTGAATACTTTAAGCTATAAAACGGTTTCAGCCAATAGGGCGACAGTAAACAAGGAGTGGATCCTAATCGATGCCACCGACATGGTTTTGGGCCGATTAAGCTCTAAAATCGCGTACATGCTACGTGGAAAAAACAAGGCAAACTTTACACCACACGTAGACTGTGGTGATAATGTAATTATCATTAACGCAGACAAGGTGCGTTTGACTGGTAACAAAGAAAATGCAAAAACTTACGTTTCGCATACTCTTTATCCAGGCGGACAAAAACACGAGCCTTATTTACGTATGAAGAGCCGTTTTCCGGAGCGTATTATTGAAAAGGCCGTTCGCGGTATGTTACCTAAAAACCGTTTAGGAAGACAACTTTTCAACAACATGCACGTATTTGCTGGAAACGAGCATCCTCATGAGGCGCAAAAGCCTCGTATAATGGAGCTAAATTAATTAGAAACTATCATACTACAGATACATGCAAGTAATTAATACTATCGGTAGAAGAAAGACTTCAGTTGCACGCGTTTACGTGTCTACCGGTGACGGGAACATAATCGTAAACGGAAGGGATTACAAAGAGTATTTCCCAGCTGCTGAAATTCAGTACACTATTACCCAAGCAATGGGACTGACCGATCTTGACAACAAATTTGATATCAAAGCCAACGTAGATGGTGGCGGTGTTAAAGGACAGTCAGAAGCGGTTCGCTTAGCAATTTCGAGAGCTATTTGCGAATTCGATCCGGAAAAACGTTCTGTACTTAAGGCTAATGGTCTTCTAACCCGTGACCCAAGAATGGTGGAACGTAAGAAGCCAGGTCAAAAGAAAGCAAGAAAGAAATTTCAATTTAGTAAGAGATAAAATTTGGAGGATATTTTTTAATGTCTTATACAACTCAAAAAGAACTGTTGGATGCCGGTGTTCACTTTGGACACTTAACCAGTAAATGGCATCCTAAAATGGCGCCGTATATTTTTATGGAGCGCAACGGCATTCACGTGCTTGACCTTAACAAAACTGAGGTTAAATTAAATGAGGCATGTGCTGCCCTTAAACAAATGGTTAAATCTGGTAAGAAAATCCTTTTCGTAGCCACCAAAAAGCAAGCGAAAGATATCGTTGCTCAGGTTGCGAAAGACACCAATATGCCTTACGTTACTGAACGTTGGTTAGGTGGGATGATGACTAACTTTGGAACCGTACGTAAATCTATCAAAAAGATGAACGGTATGGATAAATTCACAAAGGAGAGCGCTTACGAGAACCTATCAAAAAGAGAAAAGTTAATGCTTTCTCGTGATCAAGTAAAATTAGAGCGTCTATTCGGCGGTATCTCTGACCTTACTCGTCTGCCTGGAGCATTATTTATAGTAGATATCAAGAAGGAACACATTGCTGTAGAAGAGTCTAAGAAACTTAACATTCCTACATTTGCAATGGTTGACACTAACAGTGATCCTACCTTGGTTGACTTCGCTATCCCATCTAACGACGATGCCACAAAATCAATTGGTTTAATTACCAGCCTGGTTGCTAAAGCTATCGAAGAAGGATTGGCAGAGCGTAAGAAAGATGCAACTGTTGAAAAAGAAGGTGCCGATGTAGTGGAAGGTGACGAAGCTAAAGAAGGAAAAAGAATCCGTAAAAAGGTTGTTGTTGCTAAAGAAGAGTCTCCTGAAAAAGAAGGTTAATTTTTATCACTTTTAAAATATAACAAAACATGTCAACTGTGACTATCTCTGCTGCTGATGTAAATAAATTACGTAAGCAAACAGGTGCGGGAATGATGGACTGCAAAAAAGCCCTAGTGGAAGCTAACGGTGATTTTGAAGCTGCTGTAGACTACCTTCGTAAAAAAGGTCAAAAAGTATCGGCTAGCCGATCTGACCGTGATGCTAAAGAAGGTGCTGCTAAGGCATACATCAACAACGATGCAACAAAAGGAATCGTAATCGAACTTAACTGCGAAACTGATTTCGTAGCGAAAAACGAAGATTTCGTAGCATTAACTGATTCTTTTGGGCATGCTGCACTTAATAGTGACGCAAAAACAATCGAAGAAGTTCTTGAACTTACTGTAGATGGAATGAAAATCGCCGACCTTATTATCGATAACATCGGTAAAATTGGTGAGAAACTACAAATCTCTAACTTCGAAGTGTTAAACGCTGAACAAGTTGTAGGTTATACCCACGCAGGAAATAAAATCGGTGTTCTTTTATCTTTAAGTAAATCAACTTCTGAAGAAGGTGTTGCACTAGCTCGTGATATCGCAATGCAAATTGCGGCTATGCGTCCTATCGCTGTAGACCGTGACGGTATTGATGAAGCTACTATCGAAAGAGAAAGAACTATCGCTAAAGAGCAAATCCTTGCAGAAGGAAAACCAGCTAACATGGTTGACAAAATTGCTGAAGGAAAACTTAACAAGTTCTTCAAAGAGAACACCTTGGTTAATCAAGCGTTTGTTAAGGACAACTCAAAATCAGTTAAACAAGTTTTAACTGACCTTGATAAAGATCTTCACGTAGTATCGTTCAAACGCGTTGAATTAGGAGCCTAATTCATACGAACCTAATAGTAAGAGAGAATGTATTTGCATTCTCTCTTTTTTTTATCCTTTTTTTATTTGCATTTTTGGTTCCTAAGCAACCTTTCAAAAGCAAACTAGATTCATGAAGTATAAAAGAATCCTGCTAAAACTAAGCGGTGAAGCCCTTATGGGCTCAAAGCAGTTCGGTATAGATCCCGAAAGAATCTCTCAATATGCACGTGACATCAAAGCTGTTTCTACAGCAGGTGTTGAGGTTGCAGTAGTCATTGGAGGTGGAAATATCTACCGCGGACTAGAAGCCGAAAAAGGTGGTATGGATCGTGTTCAAGGTGACTACATGGGAATGTTAGCCACAGTGATTAATAGCATGGCCCTCCAAGACGCTCTAGAAAAAGAAGGCGTACTTACCCGATTGCTTTCTGCAATCAAAATGGAACAAATTTGTGAGCCTTTTATCCGCCGAAGAGCGATACGCCACCTTGAAAAAGGACGTGTAGTAATCTTTGGAGCAGGAACAGGTAACCCATACTTCACTACCGATACGGCTGCATCTCTTCGTGCAATTGAAATTGAAGCAGATGTAGTGATGAAAGGTACACGTGTAAATGGAGTATACTCCTCAGACCCAGAAAAAAATTCAGATGCTAAACTTTACGATAAAATATCGTTCTCAGAAGTGTATAGCAACGGGTTAAATGTAATGGACATGACCGCCTTTACATTATGCCAAGAAAATAAACTACCCATTATTGTATTTAATATGAACGAGCCAGGGAACTTTGAAAAAGTAGTGACCGGCGACCCAATTGGAACCTTAGTGCATTCTTAACATTTTATTATGGACGAATTAGTTAAAGCCTACTATGACGAGGCAAAAGACAGCATGGAAAAAGCTGTTGTTCACGTAGAATTAGAACTTCAAAAAATTAGAGCTGGTAAGGCAATGCCTAATATGCTGGATGGTGTTCAAGTAGATTATTATGGATCGATGGTGCCTCTAAGCCAAGTAGCAAACATCTCAACTCCAGACCCTCGATCTCTAATGGTGCAGCCTTGGGAAAAAGCGATGATTCAACCTGTTGAAACGGCCATCATCAATTCAAACCTCGGAATGGCTCCAGGAAACGATGGAAATGTAATCAGAATTAGTATTCCGCCCCTTACTGAAGAACGTCGAAAAGACTTAGTAAAAAAGGCTAAAGGTGAAGGCGAAAATTGTAAAATTGCCATACGGAATATCCGTAAAGACGCAATGAGTAACATCAAAAGCTTAAAGGACGATGGTGTTTCAGAAGATGCTGTTAAAGAGGGCGAAGACGAAGCTCAAAAGCTTACTAATGACTTCATTGGTAAGGTTGATCGTCACATCGAAAGGAAAGAAGTAGATATTATGACAGTTTAATGTAACGTCACCAAGATTTAAGCGTAAACCCTATAAAGGTTTGCGCTTTTTTTTGCTTTAAGCAACACTCTGCAAAGTTTTAGATAATATTGACTCGCTTATTACGTATATTAAAAACCTTTTGTACCTTAATTGTTTAAATTTTTCTGGTGAGTCAACGTAAACTACCTCTACTTTTCTGCTTAATATTGTCCATGCTTTTTGGGGCGGCTGGTAATTATGCTCATGCCCAAGGGCAAGGGACAAAACTTACTTTCGGAAAGAATAGAGTGCAGTACAAAGATTTTGATTGGTTCTATTTCAGAACTTTCAATTTCGACACTTATTATTATCGCGGAGGAAAGGAGTTAGCTCAAAACGTGAGTAAACTCGCCGAGGCAAATCTTGCCGAACTTGAAGAGTTTCTTGACTATAAGATGGAGAGCCGTCTCCAAATTATGGTTTACAATAAACAATCAGATTTCTTTCAAACCAACCTTGGCCTTGAAGACGATCTAAATGCTAATCCCGGTGGAATAACAGAAATAATTGGAACAAGAATCTTCGTTTACTTTAGCGGAGATCATTATGACCTTCAAAGACAAATCAGAAACGGCTTAGCCCAAGTTATGGTGGCCGAAATGATGTACGGCGGTTCTATCCAGGAAATGTTCCAAAATAGCACACTGCTTACTTTACCCCCTTGGTATCTCGACGGACTACTATCCTACCTATCTGTTGAATGGAGTATGGAGCTCGAGACTGAAGTGAAATTGGCGTTGGATCAAGGGAAATACGAAAAATTTAATCGACTTTTTGGTGATGACGCTATAAATGCAGGACATTCAATCTGGAAATACATAGTTGATAGTTATGGTGTTGCTGCTTTAAGCAACATCCTCTACATGACCAGGATAAATAGAAATGCTGAATCAGGCTTCCTCTATATTATTGGAATGAACTATGATGATATAGTAAATGAATGGCGCCAATATTTAAAGGACGAATACCTCTTTACGGATAAAAGAAAAGAATCTCCCCCAGAATCAACTTCCTATAAAATCCGGAAAAAGCGAAAAGTTGAATACAGCCAATTCAAATTAAGTAATGATGGTAGGCAAGTGGCCTATGTAAGTAACGATGATGGTCGAGTGAAGATATGGGTACACGATATGTTGGATAAAAAGTCTTATG
>JBLIKP010000031.1:0-23966 GCA_047635375.1 Sphingobacteriales bacterium
GACAAATTATTTGTAAGCCTAGCTTTTTTCGCCCTTTTTCAGCGATGGAAAAAGGGCAAAACTATATTGAGTTTCGCAATCTCCAATTGCCCAAAATCTAATTTACTTCATAAATACCCATCGCACCATCTTAAAGGCATAATTCAAGCCTCACTTGGGTTGCGCGGGGCATCTTTCTTTGGTTAGACAAATAAAATTTTAAAATTAAGCCTTGATGGTTCGAGTGGCCTCACCACAGGCTTTTGCTCCCCTTTTTATTAAAAAAAAAGGGGAAGAAATCTATTTTGAAACGTAAGCTCATTTTGTCCAAAATTTATTTAGCACCTAAAACAAACTTCATTCTGGTGTGCAAAGTATTTTCAATAGAATATTGCTTTAAATATTTATTGGGAGAGAATTTGTTTTTGGTTTATTCCTACTGCAAAAAAAAACCTTAAATTCACTATTCTGTGGTTTGCACATAGAGCTATTCTTGGCAATTTGTGTTTACGTAAAATGATTATTTTTCTATTTCTGTAAGGTAAATTCGGAATTCAGTGTTTTTGGGCTTAAACATATTCCCTCTATTAGGATCTCCAACTAAAAAGAATAAAGGGGCCGCAACGTAACTTACAATATTCCCATAATACCACGGATCAACCTTCATTTCGGTTGTGGTGGTGAAGTTTTCGAAACCCGGCTTTTCGAGTTTAATTGTATAAAACTCTTTTCTAAAATAGCCGGCACCAACTGGAAGCTCCTTTCTTATTGGGGTTTGACCTAGGAATACTTTATTTCCAGCTCTATTGAATATTTCAACTTTAGCATTTTCTGGAACTGAGGTTATTAAGTAATCGTATTTATTTTTACTAAAAATAGAAGCGCAACCCGTGGTTGTAGCAATTAATACAATGGAAATTAGGGGGAAAATGAGCTTATTCTTCATGTTATTAGGTTTAAGATTCAATTTTATAAAAATGGTTTGATTCTTGCAACTGAATTCAAGATTGATTAAACCACTTAAAAACGGTTGGCCGTTAAATTTCTATTCCTCAAGCCTGCGTTTGGTAATGTCTATACTAGCATTTAGTTCGAAACCTACCAACAGGACAATACTATTGAAGTAAATCCACAACATAATCACAACAATGGTTCCAATGGAGCCATAGAGCTTATTGTATTGCCCGAAATTGTTAATGTAGAATGAGAACCCATAAGAGGTTAAGATGATTAGTACGGTGGCCAGTGTGCTTCCTGCAGAAACGAATCTCCATCGTTTTACAACTGCGGGTCCAAAATAATAGAGTAGACTTACGCCGACAAAGAAAATACCTAGAATAATAAACCATCTAGAGGTTGCCAAGGCATAATAGGTGAATGAATCCCGTATAATAAACTGATCCTGAAGCCAAGAAATTGTGTATTCTCCAGCCACGATTAGTGCGACTGCAATAAAAAGCAAAAATGCTAAAGAAAGTGTTAATCCTAAGGCAATTAAACGTTGCTTAATCCACGACCGGCTTTCAAAGGCAAACGAAGACTTGTTGAATGCTTGCATCAATGAAGCAATTCCGTTGGTTGAGAATATCAAAGCAAAAAATACCGATAACGATAAAATCCCTCCTTGTTGATTATTAATAATATCGATAATAGTGTCTCTAGTGGCCTCGAAGGCATTGTTTGGTAGAAATTCGGCAAGCAAACTTAAAAGCTCATCTTGAAAATTTTCGATAGGCACAAAGGGAATAAGCGTAAGCAGAAATAACAAAGCAGGGAAGAGGGCCAAAAAGAAATTAAAAGCCAAACTGGAGGCTTTGGTGATAATAGACTCCTTCTGCATTTCTGCGATAAAGAAACCACCCACATTGTACAAAGGCAACTTATCGAAACCAGGAAGAATAATCTTCTTGGTCGCCACGATAAAAATCCTGTACAGTCGATATTTTAAAAGTTTATTGTGCGCGGATTTCTGATCCATTATTTAGTTTTCTTTGTTCATATAGGGCGCAAGAAGAGTCATAAAGTTTTCTGGCGGATTGCAAGGTCTAAACGTTTTGGTATCAACGAATACTAATCCTACACTCCCTAAATTACATAAATCTCCCTTTTCATTGCTTATTTCGAAATCAAAGAAAATTCTTGATCCTTTAATTTCCAATAGAATGGTTTTTATGGTAATCAACTCATCGTAAAAAATAGGCTTGATAAACTTACTTTCCAACTTTAATACAGGCATTGCCACCCCTGCGCCTTCCATGTCACGGTAGGTCATACCTTGGGTTCGTAGCATTTCTACTCGGCCTCTTTCGTAGAATGAGGCGTAATTCCCATGGTAGACAAAACCCATTTGATCGGTTTCTGAATAAGTTATTCGTACTTGATGCTCTGATGCTAAAATCATATTACTTCATTATGTTTCTTTTGTTAAGGGCTTGGCGGAACTTCACAGCATTGCGCTGGTGCTCCACAAATGTGTTTGCAAAAGCGTGATAGCCCGAAAAATCGGCTTTAGCACAAAAATATAAGTATTTATGGTTCTCCCTATTTAAAACCGCTTCAATTGACTTAATACTAGGCATCGTGATAGGCCCGGGAGGTAATCCAGAATATTTATAGGTATTATATGGGGAGTCGAATGCGATATGTTTATTCAACACCCTATTTATGGTGAAATCATTTACTGCAAATACAACCGTTGGATCGGCTTGAAGACGTTGTCCTCTTTTTAGCCTGTTCATATAAACTCCAGCTATTGTTGGCATTTCGCTGTCACGAGCGGTTTCTGAATCTACAATACTCGCCAAAATTGTCGCCGACACTGGATTTAATCCGTGTTTTTTTGCTTTTGCTTTGCGCTCGTCAGTCCAGAATGCCTTATATTCTTTGTGCATTTTTCTGAAAAACACTTCAGCGGTTTGATTCCAATATACTTCATAAGTGTTTGGAATAAACATGGTATAAACAATAGCTGGGTTTAAACCGAATTCTCTTAAAAAGTCGACGTCATTTAAAAGCTTTACGAATTCCAAGGAGTCGAATTCTAATAGTCCTCCCACATAACCTGCAAATTCTTCCTTTTTGCGGAGGTTGTTATACGTGACTTTTAAAGCTTCTTGGCGTCCTGAACGCAAAAGAGTGATTAACTCACGGTTCCCCATGTTTTCCTCCAATTTGTAACGCCCAGGTTTCACGTTTTTAGGGTACTTCATTAACTCAGCGGTCCAATGGAAACTGGTTTTGTCCAATAGAAGGTTTCGTCTCTCCAAAATTTGGAGCACATCGTCGTACGATGACCCCGTGGGGATATACAAATACGACGTGTTTTCACCCTCAAGGGAAATATTATTTTTAAACAATGAATTGTAAAAATTCAGTGCTAAAATCCCGCATGAAAACAGGATGATAATGCCAAAAATGGTAAAAACCTTTTTTACCATTCCAAAGCTGCTTTTTTTCTTTTTTGTTGACTTTACTGTCTGCCTTTTAGCCATTTACCTTAACATTTGTGCTTGAATGTTTAGCGCTTGATTGTTTTTTGAGTCTAATTTTAGTGTCTTTTCAACCCAAATTTTGGACTCTGTTTCATTACCCTCTAGATAATAAGATAATGCAATATTCGCCATTGCAAAAGAATAATCGGGGTTGAGATTTAATGCTTTTTGGAAATAAATACGTGCTGTATTCATTTTGTTTTTCATTAATAAACAATACCCATAATTGTTTTGACCAGCGGCAAATTTAGGGTTTGAATTCACCAATTCCGAAAAAAGTTTCTCCGCATTTTGTAAGTCCTTCTTTTGCAGGTAAACTGCACCCAGTTTTAGTTTGAAATCTTCATTATGTGGTTGCACTTTACAAGATTTTTTAAACCAACGCTCGGCCTGTTGCATATCCCCATCCCCAAAGTAACTTTCCCCAATGTAGTAGGCTATCCAAGGGTTTTTCACGTCGGAAGGAGCTAGGTTTTGAGACAGAATTAGGATTTGTTTCGCATTCCGGCTTAAGTACGCAAGTCTAACTTCTTCCTCCAAAGTGTTTTCTCCTTGATTTTTGGCCTTTACAATGTAGAATACAGCTGAATCTAGCAGACTTTGCTTTGGATCGAATTTCTCATAGTAAAACAGGTATCCCTTGGCCATAGTGAGCGCAGATGCATTGACTTCATTGATTGCAATTAAGCGGTTATAGTTGCTTTTTTCTGGTACTTTTTCACGCTTCCGCGGAAGCGAAATTTGGTGATCGGTAATAGATACGTGAGGGATGTCGATACTCCCTGTTTTTTGCATATGGCAGCTCACACAATTATCGGCCTTAGCCATGCGAAGACTAAGCTTTTCCCCACAATCAGGAAGGCTATTCTTTTCTTCATAGGAATGGCACGACTTACACGTTGCGTTATATTTAATTGTAGCGGTTTCCTTCACGCTAATGTGTGGATTATGGCAATTAACACATGTAAAGGGAACGGTTACTTTTCCAAACTGGGGTTCATTATCCCAGCCAGCCAGCCTAATATTTTTCTTGGCGCTTTCTAGGAAACATTTGCTTTCCTGAAGTCGCTGAGCCTGTGAGGCCATTATTAGGGTATTTTCGTCGTCGTAGTCAGGGTTAAACACAGTCATTACCTCGTTTAACTTCATCCCAGGTTTAAAGTCAAAAAAGGTCTTTCCTGGCTTTAGCACTGTGTTTCCTTGTAAATGGCACCGCTGACAAACATCAACTTGCAGTGTAAACGAAAGTTTCTTTGGGTTTACAATAGTATAATCAATGTACTTTGAAGTATCTACTAGATTCCCCTTTTGTTTCTCATTCACATGGATGCTTCCAGGCCCATGGCAGCGTTCGCAATCTATTCCATTGGGAACTTTTGTGTATTTATTTAATGAACCGGTTTCAAATTCAGGATAGGCATTATGGCAAGAAATACATTCTAATTCAATTTTACGTGAGAATCTAGTGTTGTTTCCCTTGTAACCAGGAGGGAAGTCCCAGTGATTTTCTTGGGCATAATAGGTGAGGGGCATTTGGGTTAAAAACCCTTCTGTGAACTGGAGGTGACTATTGGTGTGTTGTCCAGATCCTATAATGAAATCTACCTTTTCCATACGTAGGTGAGTAGTATCTTTCCCATCAATCCTGAACTCTTTGATTATCAATTGTGAGTCAACCCAAACAGGTTGATAGTACAGGTTTAAGTCTTTGTCGTATAGAGCTTTGTGAGATTTTACTGAAGCAGCACTTTTGTCTGCGCTAGCTACATCAAAACTCTGACCCATTCCTGTTTTTATGAAATCGTCGTAGATATTTGAATGGCAATTTCGGCAGGTTTCCATACCCACATACTTGGCTGTGTCTGATAGGTTAAGGTAGGTTTGAGGTTGATTTTCTGGGTTGGACGTTCCACAGAATATATTGAGCACCATTACAAAAACTGCAAGGGTACCGGCGCTTATGTAAAAAAGAACGCGCGGACGCAAATTCATGGCTACTGCTTAATGATTTTCTTTGTCCACGGACGGTCGCCGAAGAATTGCAAAAGGTACACACCTTTGGGTAAGTTTGCAATATCAATCTGGTGGTCACCCTGAATGCTAAAATTCACTTCCTTCCCAAACAAATTGGTTATTTTGAGTAAATTGACGTCTGCCTCGAAGTTTTCTATGGAGAATACACCGGTGGTAGGATTTGGAAAAATATTAATGGAAGGAAAATTATTTTCATTTATTCCTACAAACTCATTTCCAGCAATTACCGGGCGCATCATTATTGATCCTTGAATTGTGGAACTCACCCAAGTGCCCTCCACATTGAATTTTAGTCGGGTTGCGTTTGCGCTAGTATTGCGGTCAAGGCCGATGTTTAAAATTCTTCCAAATCGTTGTTCCCAGCCTACATAGAATTCACCTGAAATATCAATAGCACTGTCTAATTCGTATGTGAAATATTCGTTCTGACCGTTATATTCAGGGCGTTGGACGGCTTTTTCATAGATTGGGTTGCTATCTAAAGACTTCCAAACTTTAAGCGTGAAAAGGTCGTTATTTACGTTGTCTAGCAACCTTGTAAAGAATATATCAATGGCTTCTAGCTTCTGTGGTGAGCGGGTATCAAATTTATAAGCAAGTTGTCCGCCTTCAGTGTTTAAGCCGTAGGCATTTTCTGCTGTTCCATCGTCGTAGCTGTAGTAATTTGACAGAATTTGGGTTTTAACCAGGCTGTCATTCACGCTGAAAGCATCGTTTCTATCTTGAATTAAGAAGTACATCTTAATTCCTAAATTCTCTTGTGACTTATCAATTGTGAATGTGGGCGGAAGAAAGAAAAACGTGGTATCGTTGTCGTTTGATTGTATTTCCTCTGTATTCACAAACTTATACGGTGTTCCATCTACCTCGAAATTCATTTCATAGGTCATCGAAAAGAAAGTGGGGGTTATAAATGTGTTTCTAAACGGCAGGAAAATCGCTGTGTTTATATCGTCCTCCAAAAAATCGGCGACAGGTTTTGAGGTGTATATTTGAAAAAGTTGAGTAGGCTGACCCGCAATGGTAATATCGTTTAAGACAGTATCAACCACTGACCTCCCTTTGTTAAGCCTTATATAATCTACATGCCAGTGATCAGTGTTTCCGCTAAGGTTACCATAGTTGATAAACCTAAACTGAAAGCCATTGTACAAGTATTTTGACTGGCTAAGGTTTATCATAACCTGAGAAAAACCTGAATCGGTCCTAAAATTGGCTAAAGTTTTTCCTTTGGCTCTCCAAACGCTTAACCACGTTGTGTCGTTTATTTTCGTTTGAAGCACAAGACTATCAGTTGCCTCTGGAGCCTCACCATTTCCTTGTGGCTGATAAAAGAAGCTAAGAAAAACACTGTCAGCTTCGGCGAAAGCCATATTCAATGGGGCAGAAGTAAGGGTGTCGGCACCTCCTTTAGAGGTGGCTTGGCCGGGCATATATGGTGTCCCAAACTGATTTAAACCCTCAAACGTTGCCACGCCCTGTGAAACCATATGCACGCCAAAACCATTGTTTACGTATACATAATCATTGGTCCACCGTGTTGGGTTAGGGTAGCCTTCTTGTTGCGAGAAATCCTCGAAAAAGGGAAGGTTTAAAGTGTCTCCGCGTTTTAAAGTCGGTCGTTTTTGATGAATAGCAGCCTGCTCAATAACATGATTGGACTCCAATGTGCTAACCAATTCCTGGGCTTCCGCCGAAAGGTAAAGGGTAAGAAATGAAAAAGTTATTGTTAGAGCACGCCTCAAAGCCGACATTCGCAATTAGTTTTGTTTTAATATTAAATTTACCGATGCTCCTAATGGAACGCTTTGCACTGAGTCTTTGTTGTATTCAGGCTCCTGGCCAATAACAACCGCACCAAGACTATCAGTTATGCTGCTTTCAAAATAAAGCTTTCCTAAGTTTAATGAAGCGCTTTGAATCACGAATTTAGCCTCTTCAAGGGTTAGACCCACAAGGTCAGGAAGGCTTGCACCTGCAAAACCTAGTCCGTTACCAAGCACTAGATCTACTGTTGCGTTTTTTTCGATTTTCATTCCCGGCTTAATTATTTCTCCGTTTAATCGGACTTCTAAAATCATGTTTTCAGCAAGATCACGGCGGTAGATTAATTCTCCTATTCGTAATCCGAAATTACTAAGGATGGAGCGTGCTTCACGAAGAGTTAAATCGTTTAAATCGGGTAATTGAACCTTTGGCGGGTTAAAAGCCACTATGGTAAGGTAAATTGTGCGTCCTTCTTTTACCTGATCGTTTGGCACTGGATCTTGATCTAAAACCGTTCCTTTTGGATGATCAGCTGAAAAAACACTGTCAGTAATTACATAATTCAGGTTTTTCTTTGCCAAATAAGGTGCGAATGTAGCCTCATCTAAGGCGATAAGGTCAGGGACTGTAATAGTTTCCCCATGCTTAGTAATGATGTTAATCCCCTTGAAAAGTAGGAACACTAAAACCACAGTAATTGCAGCCATAATGGCAATATTCTTCCAGAAAATTTTAGACTTTATAAATGCTATGATGTCTTTCATGAACGATTATTTCTTTTAATCCCAAACTCCAAGATTTGGTCGATAAAGTTATAAGGTTTATAGTTATTTAGTGCCGTTTGGTGAAAAATACATGTGGCTGGTGTCATTCCTGGGAGTGAATTTATTTCGATAATAATGACGTCCACTTTTCCATCCTCGTAAATCTTAACAAAAGCGTCAATCCGAGCATAACCTTCTACATTCATGGTTTTGGCGGTGCGTTTAAGCTCCTCACGTACAATGACACTGATTCTTGCATTTTCCGTTTTATTCCTTGAAAACCTGGAGGGAGTAATATTTTGTCCTTCACCAGCAAGGAATTTCTCCTCCAAACTTAGTACCTCGCTGGTGGCTAGCGATTCAGATGGCTCAAATATTTCATACTCGATTTCACCATTTTCATTGTAATGGGTTAATAAGCCACCCGTTACTTCCAAAAAGTGTTTCGCTTCACCTTTATTTATCATTTCCTCAACCACAAAGAAGTCTTTCATTGGGACTTCTTCCTTTGGTTTGATGTTTAATATGGCTGTCGCCGAAGCGGGTAATGGAAGTTCTTTTCTAAAAATCATCTCAGCAAAAGCGTTAAGTTGCTCTACAGTGCGGATAACCTTAACTGCTGAGCTGCATCCGTCATCTGCAGGTTTGGCAATAATAGGAAAGCTTAAATGGGCTAGGATTTCTTTTGTGGCTTCTTTTTGATCGCTCTCCCAGTGGGCTTTTTGAACTAAAATATGGTTAGGAATAAGCAAACCTTCGTTTCTTAGTTTCTCGTTCGTTTCAAATTTGTTTATGGTCACACTTGAGCTTTCTGACCCTGAGCCATTGAACGGGATTCCACGTCTGGTAAGCTCTTGTTGAACCTGTCCGTCTTCTCCTGGCCGTCCGTGAAGTGCTATAAACACTGCGTCGACATCTTTTTCTAGCTCGTCAAAGGTGTACAACGTGGGTCTAATTAGGGTTCTACCGTCAGTAAAGCGTCTTGTAATATCAATGCAATCAAGTTTAATTTCCTCAAGGGTTTCGTTTTCTTCTTGATGTTCTATTTTCTCTCGAATATCATCGGCATTGTCCTTTAGCATAATGTTTATAGGAATGCGATACATCTGGTGATCGTGGTCTTTTCCTGTTAGAAACACAGGTATTGGCTCGTATTTGGTGCTTGAACTTAGCTTTTCATAGATGTTTCGTCCGCTTTCTACACTTATGTGACGCTCAGTGCTATACCCACCGAAAATTACAGCTACTTTCTTTTTATGAGTGACTGTTTTTCCGAATTGGTCAAGATTTTGGTCAAGCCGATGTAAAAGTGTGCTTGCTGCCGGTTCGCAAACTCCTGAGGTTTGGCGCTCACGTAATGAGGCATGTATGATGAAAGTCAAGAATTGTGATGGGTTAAGCCCTATTTCTGCCGCTTGATGGAAGAAAAATGAGCTAGGCATCATTCCTGACGTGGTGTTTGGGTCGTTTAGGTATATCTTTCCTTCCGCAGTGTAGAACCCATCAATTCGAGCATAAACTTGGAATCTGAATTCTTCGAAAAGTCCCTTACATTCTAGTCTAATCCTATCAATTTCCTTGTGAGGTAGTGGGATAGGAGTGATTTTTCGGGAAAGGCCTGGCAGATATTTACTTCGATAATCGAATACTTCCTGACCTTTAGTTACTTCAGTAGGTGGCAGCGCTATAGGCTTACCGTCTAGTCCGCGAACCACAATACAGCTAAACTCTCTTCCCTTAATCATTTCCTCGAAAAGCACCTCAGATTCCCCATCGGCAGAAGCCATGGTTACCTCGGTTTTTCCATCGGCGAAAGCCTTGTCTAAAAAGGAAAGAAGGGTTTCGGGGTGGCGGATTAACTCACCTTCAATAATTACGGGTAAACCAATTCCTTCACGGAAATCGGCTTGGGTTTGGATGAATATTTTTTTCTCGTCGTTGCTAAGCGAATTCCACTCTTTACCGCTAATTGTAACGCGGAAGAAACTCATATCCACCGCCTTTTTAAAAGAGGCAACATCAGCCTTATGCAATATGGTCACTCCAATAGAAGACCCTTGGTGAGCAGCTTTGATAACGACTGGAAAGCCAACTCGGCGCCCCACGGTTGCCATGGTTTCTTCAGGATCAGTTTTGAGCCAATCGGATTGTGAAATTTTATAATAATCGGGTGTATTTAAACCCGCTTGATACATTAAAGGTTTTTGAATGGCCTTGTTTATTCCAAATGCCGAGGCAAAAATTCCTGCGCCGGAGTAGGGGATTTTTAGGTATTCAAGCAGACCTTGAATTTTCCCGTCCTCACCAAATGTTCCGTGAAGAGCAAGGAAAGCAAAATCAATGTGATTATGAAGATCTTCGGTTTTTATGATTTTCCCAAGAGGAGCAAGGAGGGCTTCTTCTTTTTCAGGGGTGAGGTCTTCAAGGTTTTCGGCGTAAACTTGAAAGATTGATTCAGGAATAAGATCGGTTGGTGGGTAAAAATCCCGGATAGAGCCCTTGTATATGTATTGCCAATCAAGCAAAACAAATCGGCCAAAGCTATCAATGAAGAGCGGTACAGGTTCAAAAAGTGCTTTATTCAGGTTATCGTAAACCGTTCTGCCACCTGCAAAACTAACCTCACGCTCACGTGAAAATCCGCCAAAAATTATTCCTATTTTCATAAAGGAACAAAGATAGTTTTTATATGGAATGGGGCAATTTTGAAAGGGGAAAATGTTAAATTCAATTCCCCAAAAAGGGATATTTAACTTCGAGGAAGTTGCGGTTAGACTGGGTTAATTTGGAAGGATTAAAACAAGTTTAACCCTTCCATAATGTTTTCTCATGAAATTAGGACCCCGCCTCAGCCTTCGCCTTTAAATCTGCTGTGAATTTTTCGAAACTCTGGTCGAAAGAAGGGATTTTGCTTGCGAAAAGTGGAAACATAAATCCACCTATTTTTTCGGTCATACTGAATTGCGTAGCCATTCCTACCATTCTTATGGTGTAGGTTCGCTCTCCCAGGTTATCACCCCAAACTAATTTTTCCTTAGGCTCAATTTCTTTTACCTTAAGTTTAAAGGTTCGCTCCGGGTCCAAAGAACTTACTAATTCTATTTTTTCTCCAACTTGAATTTTCCCCTTTACCGAAATTACTGTGGTGGTCCAGCCAGGCATTGCCTCGGCATTTTGAAGCAGTTTCCAAACCTTCTCTGGGGAGGCTGAAATGTTCTGATCAATGTTGGTAGTACGACTAAAGGTTGTTTTTGTGGTTTTTGCTTTTCCTAGCTGTGCGTATGTCACAACTGGAGCCAATATTACCAAAAGAATTATCAGTTTTTTCATTCGAGGATTTGTTAAAAAGTTAGTTTGTGGACCACAAAGTAAAAATATATTTCAAATATTAGTATTTAGTACTTAAAAATAGATGATTTGTGTTAGGTAAAATATGGGGCTTGGGTCGGGCAAGTGTACCGGCATTTCAGATTAAATGAAGTGCAAAAGTAAAGGAGTGCAAGAGTGCAGGATTTTTTTTTGACTCCGTGATTTTTGCCCATTGGACATTTTAGATTCAGAATTAGATGCATCGCCCGTGCGGCTGGTGAACGGCATTATTTTAAAAAGCTCATTTATCCCAAAAGCAAGGTGCGGGGAGGTGGTGCAAGCAACCCTTAAGATCAAGAATGGCATAGAAAGCTGGAATGATTTTCGCGAATTTTGGTTGTTAAAGGAATGTGGAGTTTATTGCGCTTGGGTTGTGTGGGAGGCCTTCCTTTTGGCTGACAAATTGCTTTTTAAAATCAAGCCTTGACTTTTGCTCCACTTATTGTCAAGAAAAAGTGGAAAACCATTTTAAGAAACGAAATATCATCTGGGCTGCAAGGGTTATCAAATCTCAAATAGTCCTCCCCATTGACTTGGGTTGCTTGATAGCTTGAAAGCTTCTTGGCTTGAACGCTTGTGAAAATCACTCTTGAACTTCTGCACTATTACACTTAAAATAAGTCATCTAGAGCCTTTCGAAAGATAGACGGGTTAAAGAGCGAGAATCAGAATGAGAACGAGGAAATTTTAAAATAGAAAACGTATAACTCATCTCTTATTTTATTAGCCCACTCCCCATAAATCTTCACTGATAGATGCAACTGATCTTCGGCTAAATAACTTGGGTCATTTTCTCCTTATATAATATATAGGTGTAATATCAATTAGTTTTGTTCCGATTTCTGCGCAGACATCGGCGCAAGCCTTATTCCAATATGCGATTTCGCTTGAGGTTGATCTTCCCCAGTTTTTTCCGAAAGGAGTAATGGTGTAATCTGGAATGCTTAAAGCAAAAACTCCATTAGCGCCACCTTTGCAGCTTATAATTGCAAAATTTATTATTGATCTCAGATCTTCCTTATAAACCTCAATATCACCTTTGCTGAATTGATTATTTACTCCTATAAGCATTGAAATGTTATCATACGGTGCTTTTTCAAGTCCGTCGGTGGCCATCGCGCGGATTAAATCCCTGGTCTGCCAACCTTTTTCAGCAATTACCTTTCGGTTTTTCCAGCGCATAGCAAGAGATAATTGTGCTGGGAACGATTCAGACGGGATGCCATTGGTTCCAATTTTATAGCTGTCTCCTAAAGCCAAGTAAGTTGGATTGTCGGGAGTGCTGGAAAATGGATTTAACATGAAAATTAGCGAAAACAATATGTTCATGATTTAAATGCCTAAATAATAAGGGTTTAGTATTTATGAAAGTTATTAATCGGCATCCTTTAGGGGTAATGTTCATTATAGGAAAGGTCTTTTCAGGTGCTTTTCATCAAAAAAAACATATGTATAAGCATAAGGAATAATAGTGTAATTCAGGGCTTTAAAGGCGCAGTATATTTGTATTAACAAGAAAAGGAAATGCTTTATCAAACCTTTTAATTCAAACACAAAAATTACTGCAATGAAAAGTTCTTATTAGTATTAATCGCCTTGGTATTCTCTGTTAAAGTAAACGCTCAACAATTAGTGGAATTCAAAAAAGTAAATTCTTTCACTAACCAAGAGTTAAGAGAAGAATTGAATAATTTAAATATGAAATCATTGCCGCCATCTTCGGTAACCGGTGCAGATGTTTATGAGTTTAGCTACTTTGTTGAATTTGAAATGGTAGAAGTAAGTAAATTTACTTGACAAGTAATAGTTCCGACAGGAGTGAGTAAAACTTTTCCTTTGGTTTCATTTTCCTCTTCAAATACAGCTACAATTGGTTGAAAATAATCGGGAAGCAGGAATGTTAATGGCCGTAAGTGGGTTATTGTCTCTTAGAGCATTGACATAAGATGGGAGTCAACAGGTTTCACACGCTGCTGTACGAGCTGCAGTCGAATTTTTAAATGAGAGTTTAAGCGGACAATTATTCTTAATGAATGATGGTGATGGCTCACCAATAATGGCTCCCCAGCAATTCATAGAATTTAATAATATTTTTAAAGTCAACCAAAGACAAGAATTATACGGAAATGCAAGTTTCTAATAAACATAATATGAAAAATTCCTCAAACCTAAATTCATTATTGTGCTTTACCAAATCCCAGAACCAGAATCTGATTCTGGGATTATTCTTTGTTTTCGCAGCTTTAAATACAATAACTACCTAATTTTTTCTATCTATTTGTTAGATAAATAATAAAAACTCTTATATTTGCACTTCATTAAGCGAAGACGCATTTAATAAATCAAAATACAAGATACTAGTGGAAAACTATTTAGACGCTAACAAAAAAGCTGAGTTCTTTAAGACACACGGAAAAAACGAGAAGGACACAGGATCATCTGAAGGACAAATTGCAATGTTCTCATTCAGAATTAAGCACCTTACAGAGCACTTAAAGAAAAATCGTAAAGACTATTCTACTCAACGTGCTCTTACGAACTTAGTAAGTAAGCGACGTAGATTACTTAATTTCTTAATGAACACAGACATCGCTCGATATAGAGCAATCATTAAGGAGTTGAGCTTAAGAAGATAAGACAATTTCAAAGAGCCAAAATTTATATTTTGGCTCTTCTTTTTTGTACCTAGTTCATCAAACCCTTTCAGCGGATGACCAGGGTAATAAGTGAGGGCGGGAAGGATTTGACCTCAATTTATCACAGAAAGAAACTTTTCAATCCTGACCTTTCAGGATCGCCACATTCCTTCAAATGGCCAAATCGGGGATTTTCCCCACTGTAAACCCCCAATCTAAAGGAGATTGGATTTTTTGACAACAAATTTTTAAACAATGAGTAACATTGGATTCCAAAAAACCTTCGACATCGGTGACGGAAGAGAAATCACCATTGAAACTGGAAAACTTGCAAAGCAAGCCGACGGTTCAGTAGTCGTTCGCATGGGTAATGCCATGCTATTAGCAACTGTAGTTTCTTCAAAAGAAGCAAAACAAGGAATTGATTTCCTTCCATTATCAGTTGATTACCAAGAAAAATACGCTTCAGCAGGACGTTTCCCAGGTGGATTCTTAAAGCGTGAAGGAAGATTATCAGACCACGAAGTACTTATCTGCCGTTTAGTTGACCGCGCACTTCGTCCATTATTCCCTGATCATTACCATCATGATACTCAGGTTATGATCTCAATGATCTCAAATGACCCTGAGGTTTCTACAGATGCTTTAGCGGCATTTGCAGCTTCTGCAGCACTTACAGTTTCTGATATTCCTTTCCAAGGGCCAATTTCAGAATGTCGTGTAGCACAAATCGACGGGAAAATGATGATTAACCCAAAAACATCTGACCTAGAAAGAGCAACGTTAAACATGATTATCGCCGCAACAGAAAGCGACGTTATGATGGTTGAAGGTGAATTCCATGAGTCTTCTGAAGACGAAATGATTGAAGCAATCAAAGCTGCTCACGATGCAATCAAAATACAAATTCAAGCACAAAAAGAACTTCGCGAAATGTGTGGAGCTCCTGCATTGCGCGCATTAGCTGTTCAGCCTTCTAACGATGAGCTACTAGCTAAAATAGCCGATATGGTAACTCCAGGTTTAAGAGAAATCGCTGGTGGTGCATTCGGAAAAGACGATAGAGCTGAAAAAACATCTGCATTGAAATCAATGGTGATGGAAAGCTTAGAAGCTGATGCCGACGAGGAAACAAAATTCCTAGCTGGTCAATACTTCGCAAAAACTAAGAAAAAAGTATTCCGTGATTACGTTCTAGAAACTGGTAAACGTCTTGATGGTCGTGAAACTACTGAAGTTCGTGCTATTTGGAGTGAAGTAAATTACCTTCCTTCTGCTCACGGTTCTGCTATCTTCACACGTGGTGAAACGCAATCGTTAACTACTGTAACTTTAGGAGCAAAAGACGATGAGCAATTAATCGACTCAGCAACTTACAGAGGATATAAAAAATTCTTACTTCACTATAACTTCCCTGGATTCTCAACTGGTGAGGTTCGCCCTAACCGTGGTCCTGGTCGTCGTGAAGTGGGGCATGGAAATTTAGCACTTCGTGCTTTACAAAATGTGCTTCCTGAAGATAATCCTTACACAATTCGTGTAGTTTCTGATATTTTAGAATCAAATGGTTCTTCTTCAATGGCAACAGTTTGTGCTGGTACGCTTGCGCTGATGGATGCTGGTATTGATATTAAAGCTCCAGTTTCTGGTATTGCTATGGGAATGATCTCAGACCCAGTAACAGGAAAATATGCTATCCTTTCTGATATCTTAGGTGATGAAGATCACTTAGGTGATATGGACTTTAAAGTAACAGGTACTGAAAAAGGTATCACTGCTACTCAAATGGACATTAAAATCGACGGGCTTTCTTACGAAGTTCTAGGAAAAGCACTTACTCAAGCAAAAGAAGGTCGTCTTCATATCTTAAACGAAATTAAGAAGACGCTAGATAAGCCAAACGGAAACCTTAAACCTCATGCTCCACGTATCGTGAACATGATCATTGAAAAGGAATTCATTGGTGCGATCATCGGACCTGGAGGAAAAATCATCCAAGAGATGCAAGCTGAAACAGGTGCTAACATTAACATCGAAGAAAAAGATGGTAAAGGGCACGTTCAAATTTTCGCTGATAATGAAGCGGCAGTTGAAGATGTAAAGGCGCGTATCAAAGGTATCACTCAAGTTCCTGAAGTAGGAGAAGAGTATATGGGTAAAGTTAAGTCAATCATGCCTTACGGTGCGTTTGTTGAAATCATCCCTGGTACTGACGGATTATTACATATCTCTGAAGTAGATTGGAAACGTATCGAAACGCTTGAAGGTGTCCTTAAAGAAGGAGATTTAATCAAGGTTAAATTGATCGATGTAGATAAACGTTCAGGAAAATTAAAGCTTTCTCGTAAAGTTTTACTTCCTAAGCCTGAGAAAAACGAAGCTAACGAAGCTAACGAAGCTTAATAAATCTCAATAAAATAATAATCCCGATGTCGGTTAATTCAGGCATCGGGATTTTTTATGCATTATTAAATCGAAAAAAAACCTCCATTTGCACGGTAGGGAGTTGGAATTGAAAACCTTTCAGTAATTATTTCTTGATTCTTACCTAAGACTGCTTTTGCCTTCTATTAAATCAGATGGAGATAGATATCCTTTGATTTTCACTTGAACAACCTCGGCTATATTTTTCGTCAACATTGAAGGGATATCAACATTATGGTCTTTTAGGTGAATGTCAAACGCCGATTCTAAAAAGATGTCGGTATCAGAAATGGTTATCTTTCCAGTAACAATCCGTGATTCAGTCTTGCCGTGCAGGCTGAGTTTTCCCTTTACGGAAACCTCATACGTCCCAGGCTTGGTTAAATCGATAGGTTCTGTAAACTCCCCCTTAAACTCAGCTATAGGATAACGTTCAGTCTCCATGTATTTTTCATTAAAATGCTCGCGCATTAATGAGTTTTGAAAGTAGAATGATTTTACTTGAATGTTAACAATAATCTCATTTTCCTTCCCATTGAATAAAATAACCGCTTTGTCGGTTTTACCATCAATGTTTTCTAAAGGGGCTGCTGAGAAAAAAGAAACTTCACCCAATTTCGTAAAAAATACTGTTTGGCTAGAGGCAGCTAGAGCCCAAAATGTTAAAGATAATAGGAGGGAGTATTTTCTCATGAGGAATTAAAGGTTCTTTATTATTAGTTAACGTAAAATTTACAGAAATTGATTTGTCATTATTCAAAAATAATTGCCAAGCCTCTGCTTTGGTTTTCTTATTTTTGCGGTGAGGATAATCTCCAATTCGATATTTTATAATTTAACAAAAATTAAGCCATGAACACAATCATCGCCCCGTCCATTCTCTCAGCAGATTTTGCAAACCTTCAACGAGATGTTGAAATGCTAAATAATAGCCAAGCCGATTGGTTACATATTGATGTAATGGATGGTGTTTTTGTGCCAAATATATCTTTCGGACTGCCGGTTATTCGTGATATTAAAAAGCACGCCAAAAAGCCTATGGACGTGCATCTAATGATCGTTGAGCCAGATAAATACATCGAAGATTTTAAGAAAGTTGGTGCCGATATTTTAACCGTTCATTACGAGGCGTGTACTCACCTTCACCGCACATTGAGCGCGATTAAAGCAGCTGGGATGAAAGCGGGTGTTGCACTTAATCCGCATACTTCTATCACCTTGCTTGAGGATGTAATTTGCGACATAGATTTAGTTTGTTTAATGAGTGTTAACCCTGGGTTTGGCGGACAAAAATTCATTGAGAATACCTACAGAAAAACGACTGCCTTAAAAAAAATGATAACTAAAAACGGTGCATCGACTTTAATTGAAATTGATGGAGGAGTTACTCACGAAAATGCGGGTAAACTTATTGCTGCTGGAGCAGATGTTTTGGTAGCAGGAAATACAGTTTTTGGTGCTCAAAACCCTACAGAATCAATAAAAAAATTAAAGGAAGCTTCAGTTCCCCATACGGTTTAATTTATTTTACCGTTGTAACGTTGACTTCATGCTGAAAACACTCTTTTTCCTTCTTTTTTTTCCATCATTACTTTTTGCCCAAAACAACGCGACTGTTTTCGGGGTGGTAAAAGAGGGTAAAGAAAATTTAGAGGCGGTGAATGTAGCTGTTTTAGGCTACCCTGGTGGAGTGTCTACTGATCGAGAAGGGGAGTTTCTATTACGTGTGCCCGCTGAAACCGATTTAACCCTTGTTTTTTCATTCATTGGCTATTCAACCAAACAGTTTAAAATAAACCTTCCTAAAGGTGAAAAACGGGAATTGAATATCCGCCTTGAGCGAGAAACATTTAATATAAACACCGTTACCGTTGAGGATGAACAGACCCGGGAAAGTACCATGAGTACAATAAATCCTGAGGTGTTAAAATCGGTAACCTCGGCATCAGGAAATTTTGAAGGAGTTTTAAAAACCTTACCTGGAGTTTCGTCTAACAATGAACTAAGCTCCCAGTATTCGGTAAGAGGTGGTAATTTCGACGAAAACCTTGTTTACGTGAATGATATTGAGGTATATCGTCCGTTTTTAGTGCGATCAGGCCAGCAAGAAGGATTGAGCTTTATCAATTCTGATATGGTGGGAGATGTTAAATTTAGCGCTGGTGGGTTTGATGCAAAGTATGGCGACAAGATGTCGTCTGTATTGGATATTACCTATAAAAAGCCAAAAGATTTCGGCCTTTCGGCAGATGCTAGCCTTTTAGGTGCAGGTATTTTCATTCAAAATAGGTCTAAAAACGAACGAGTTACTTATCTCCTTGGATTCAGACAAAAAACCAACCAATACTTATTGTCAAGCTTAGATACAAAAGGTGATTATCAGCCACGCTTTGTTGATTTTCAAGGGCTTGTTGGAATAAAATTATCCGATAAATCGTCGCTTGAGTTATTGGGAAACTATTCTGTGAACGCCTTTAATTTTGTGCCGGAAGATAGGACAACCTCTTTCGGAACGTTTGGAAATGTGCTCCAATTAAGGGTGTTTTTCGAGGGACAAGAAATTAATGAGTACCAATCCTCAAATGGAGGTTTGTCCTATACGTATAAGCCTAATTTGCGGACAGAGTTAAAGCTTGTTGCATCAGGTTTTCTTTCAACTGAAACCGAAACCTTTGATGTTCAAGGGGGCTATATTTTTGACGAAGTTGAAACCGATTTCTCCAAAGAAACTTTTGGTCAGGTTAGAGCAAACCGTGGGATTGGTCAGTTTTTGGATCATGCACGTAATTACCTTGATGCCAGAGTAATAAGTCTTGCTCATATCGGGAAAAGGGTGACTCCAACCAGTTATATTCAATGGGGTTTAAGTGCCCGACAAGAGATAATTGTCGATAGACTAAGTGAGTGGAACTTGATTGACAGCGCAGGGTATAGCACTCCACAAGCGCCGTCCGATGAGATTCTTCTTCGAGATGTTTTACGAACCGAAATAGGCCTAGAGTCTATTCGTTACCAGGCTTATATTCAAAACAAATTCCGGCAATTTGAAGAGAGCGGAATTACCTTTACAGCGGGTCTAAGATCACAATATTGGAATTTCAACAACCAGCTTTTGTTTAGTCCGCGAGGGACAATTAGTTACACCCCAGATTGGAAAAAGGATTTCCTTTTTAGATTTTCTTCAGGTGTTTATTACCAGCCACCATTTTATAGAGAATTAAGGAACTTCCAAGGGGAGATAAATGAAGATGTGAAAGCGCAACAAAGTATCCATTACGTACTAGGCGCCGATTATAATTTCACGGCTTTTGGTCGTCCTTTTAAATTAATAGGAGAAGCTTACTATAAGGAGTTAAACAATTTAATTCCCTATGAAATAGACAATGTTAGGGTTCAATATTACGCTAAAAATAATGCCGACGGATTTTCAAAAGGCCTTGATTTTAAGTTAAATGGAGAGTTTGTTGAAGGTTTAGAAAGCTGGTTGAGCTTATCGGTCCTCGAAGCAAAGGAAGACATCAGAGATGATGTTGATGTTCAATATTTTGATGAAGATGGAGGTAGAATTTTTCCAGGTTCCCAAAATTTTGAAAATAATGTGTCTGATACTATTAGTGTCTTCCCGGGGTTGCTGCCTCGCCCAGCTGACCAAAGGGTAAATTTCTCTATTTTCTTTCAGGACGAACTTCCGCAATTCCCGTCGTATAAGGTGCATTTAAATTTAGTTTACGGATCTGGACTTCCATTCGGTCCGCCTGACTTAGATCGCTATAGAGACACTGCCAGAATCCCGCCATATCGAAGAGTGGATATAGGCTTTAGTAAAAGCATTTTCGGCAGCGATTACAAGGAGACTAAATCGATATTGAAGAATTTTGAATCTGTGGTAATAAAATTCGAAGTGTTTAACCTGCTTAAAGTAAGTAACACCATTAGCTATTTGTGGATTAGAGACGTCACCGACCAACAATTTGCCGTTCCGAATTTTTTAACCTCACGTAGAGTTAATTTACGATTGCAAATAAATATTTGATGTTGAAAAAAGGTTGATTTTTAATTAATGATCCTGCGAATTTTTATTTAAAACGCTTATTATCAGGTGAATAATTCACACCTATAATCCACGGAAATCGGATAGTAACAAAAAAACTAATAAAGGTTATCGAAATACCGTTTGACCTAAAGAAATCCCCGCTAGAGCTAAAAGAATTCCTCCAATATTGTTTGCTAAGACATGCGTAATTGCGAGGCCTACATTACCCGAATTGTAAAGATTTAGGCATTCAATAGCGTAGCTTGAAAATGTGGTAAATCCTCCTAAAACACCAACCATCACCAATAATTTAAGTTGATTTGAGGAGTCTCCAGAGTTGAAATAATTCCATAGAAACCCAATTACTAAGGACCCTAATAAATTAACAAGCAAGGTGCCTATGGGATAGCTTCCTGCCATTAGTTTCGCCGCGCCAAGGCCTAATAAATAACGTCCAACGGTACCAATACCGCCACCAATAAATAGATATAAAACTCCTTGCATTTTACTAATTTAATAGGTCTTCAAGTTTATTAATCATTTTTCGCTGATTTAATTTTTGCTGTAGAATGAAATCCTCAGCTGCTCTTGATTCGCAATCCTTAATTGGGCAGCGTTCGCAGGTTTCACTTACCGTGCGGCGAGGTAGATTTGCGGACTTTAAAAATTTGATTTTATCGGCGAAATTTTCGCTGAATTTTATCCCTAAGGAAACAGAGCAAAGTGAATCAGGACTAGGATTCATAGGCCTTGCCATGCTTATTACAACGTATTTATTGTCAGAATCGGCGTAATCAGAAAACTGTATTTGGGTGACAGGAGTAGTGTATTTCCCGTTTTGGACTTGCGTCTTTAACTCATCCATAATGGTAAGAGAAACCCATCTTCTGCAATAGTGCTCGCTATTGAAGTTGGCATGCGGATTGTGAAGACCAGATAAATGCAATTCCTTGGACAGCTTAAATTCTTTTGTCCCTGGAATATTGTTGAACCTTAAGAAGAACAGGTGATTTATATTAAAGAATTTAGGAAGAATTGAAGTTAACCGATGTAAAAACATTTCGGGCGAAGCATTATACTTTAACGCCATTTGTCCCCATTTTTCTCCGCTCCATTCGGTTTGCCGGAAAAATCCAGCTATATCATTTACTAATCGATCTCGGTTAATTAATAAAGCCCCAGAAAAGTACGAAGCTTCGAAGTTATTTAGGACTTCGTCGAATGAGATTATTTTTATCCAGCTAGATGTGAGTGGACGTTTGGTGATTTTCAAAAAGGCAAATCCCAGCTCTCTACCTAATGCAAAAGCCCTTTGGGAAGGTGATAAACTTGGGTTTATATATAAGGTTGGATTATCTGAAGGTTTATAAACTGTGCGCAAAGATTTTAATTCCGGGTATTTTATGGTGTCCAGATCTAAAACATTAACCTTAAATTCATTGGTTAAGATTTTTTCAAGGTCAGTATCAGTAGGAGTTTGATTTGGGTCAAGCCCGAATAGGTCGTTAAATTTTTCCACTGCTTCTTCAAGATCCTTAAAATAGTTTTCATGCATTTCCTGGTAGGACCGTAGGGCTGAAAAATAGAACTGTTCAACCTTTAAATCGTGACTTCTAGAGATCTCTATTAATGTATTTATGAAGGCGGCTAATTTTGTGGGTGCCGTGGCAAAAAGGTCGATTAACCGCGGAACATCAAGACCGAAATGGGAAAGAGGAAGCTCTTTAAGCATGTTGGATTTTATCAATTCGCCAATCGGCGCCATTCTCTTATTTAGCTGAAGAGAGACAAGCCAATCATAGGTTAGACCCAGTGCTTCGGCTATAGCAGCGACTTTGGATGGTTTAGGTTGCTTTTTGCCTTTCTCAATTTCGGTAAGGTATGAAATGGATATCCCTGATTTTTCAGCCAATTCTGATAGCGTTATATTTCTATCTAATCTTGACTGTTTTATTTTTAACCCTAAAATGAGTTTTATGGTCTCTTCATTTAAATCCATGCAATAAAGTTAATAATTCAATTGGTTTTAGGTAACTATTTTCTGCTAATAGCGTTAATTGTATTTTTAGCGAAATTTCGCTGATTGAATAAAATACACTATATTAGGGTTGGCAACCTAACCAAAAATTCACATGAGAGATATTCTTCAAAAAATAAAAGTTTTAAAAAATACAGTAGTTGGACAAGATAAAGTCCTTTCTGCGGAAGCTTTAGACTTTCTTTCTAAACTTCATGAAAATTTCAATCCCACTAGAAAAGAATTATTACTCGATAGAAATCGAATTCAAACTGAAATTGATAAAACAGGAAGTCTAGGGTTATTAAAAGAAACAGCAAATATCCGCGAAAGCGAATGGCAAGTAGCCCAAATCCCTGATGATTTACAGAAACGTAATGTAGAAATTACTGGTCCGGTGGACAGAAAAATGGTTATTAACGCACTCAACAGCGGTGCTGATGTGTTTATGGCCGACTTCGAAGATTCTACTTCTCCCACATGGGAAAACCTAATGAACGGGCAAATTAACCTAGGGGATGCAATTCGTAGAAACATTGACTTTGTATCACCTCAAGGCAAATCTTATAAATTAAATGATAAAACTGCAACGCTCGTTGTTAGAGCTCGTGGTTGGCATCTGGACGAAAAGCATCTTGAACTTGATGGAGAGAAACTTTCAGGCAGTATGGTTGATTTCGGCCTTTATGCTTTTAATAATCATAAAACTTTAATTGAAAACGGAACTTCACTCTATTTTTATCTCCCAAAAATTCAGGATTATAGAGAAGCCAAATTATGGGACGACATTTTTTCCTTCACTGAAAAGGAGCTAGGAATGGAGCACGGTTCCATTAAAGCAACTGTGCTTATTGAAACCATTCATGGAGCTTTCCAAATGGAAGAAATTGCCCATGCCTTGAAAGACCACCTGGCTGGATTAAACGCTGGACGTTGGGATTACATTTTTAGCGTAATTAAAACCAAATTTCACCATAAAGACTCCATTCTGCCAGATCGCGCATGTGTAACAATGACTAGTGGATTTATGCAGGCCTACGCCGAAAAAATGGTGGATGTTTGCCATCGTCGTGGAGCTCATGCAATTGGGGGAATGGCAGCATTTATTCCTTCTAAAGACCTTGCTGTTAATGAAAAGGCCTTTGAAAAAGTAAAAACCGACAAAGAAAGAGAAGCTTCTCAAGGCTTTGATGGCACTTGGGTTGCTCATCCTGGCTTGGTTGATGTAGCAAGAAACGCTTTCGATAAGGTGTTAAACGGGGAGCTTCACCAAAAGGAAGTTAACCCGAAAAAAGGGCAAATAAATCATGATGAACTTTCTGAATTTCACACCGAAGGTGAGGTTACCAAAAGAGGCTTGGCACATAATTTAAATATTGCTGTCCACTATATGGCGTATTGGCTGAGTGGGACAGGCGCTGTTGCCCTAAATAATTTAATGGAGGATGCTGC
>JBLIKP010000032.1:0-23116 GCA_047635375.1 Sphingobacteriales bacterium
TACCGGTATTGTCTCCCTAACTCTTTACGTCGCTTTGTGTTTTTTATAAGCGAAGAAATAAGTTTAACTATTTCTTCCAAAGAATTGAGTAAAGGGGATGAAGTGGATTTTTCATCCTTGTGGACAATTTTCAACCAATATTGAGCTCCTCTTGCCTCTTTTAAGGCAAGAGACAGGCTGAATAACTTCTCGTTAGGAGAATTATCGGCAATTTTTTAGACTACTAGTCATAGCAGTGCTTGCTCATAAAAGATTTCTGGAGGCAACAAGGTCGGTGGGTTTGTTGGGTTTTGCTGAGAAGCTCGCGAAAGTCGTCAGTAGGTTATCGGATTTCTCCGCAACCGCTGTGTTTGGTAAAGTATTCATAAAGTGGTAAAATTTAGGAAGTTTAAGGCACCTAAATCTCATGTGCTTCCAAAAAAAAATCAAAAAAATCCTCATCCTTTGACGGATGAGGATTTAAAAAATTTAAATTTTCACTTTATAATGGAATGTTTCCGTGCTTTTTGCGAGGACGACTTACTGCCTTGTTTTCTAGCATTTTAAAGGCTTTCATTAGCCTAGCTCTAGTTTCTTCGGGTTTGATTACTTCGTCAATGAAGCCTCTTGCTGCCGCACGATATGGATTGGCAAACATTTCGGCATATTCAAGTTCTTTTTCTTTGGCTTTAGCTTCTTTATCTTCCGCAGCAGCGATTTCTGCTTTGAAAATAATCTCTGCAGCACCTTTTGCACCCATTACAGCGATTTCTGAAGATGGCCAAGCAAAGTTAAGGTCGGCGCCGATGTGCTTAGAGTTCATTACATCGTAAGCTCCACCGTATGCTTTACGGGTAATTACGGTAATTCTTGGTACGGTTGCCTCGCTGAATGCATAAAGTAGTTTAGCACCGTTGGTGATAATTCCATTCCATTCTTGATCAGTACCTGGTAAGAATCCAGGGACATCTTCAAAAACAAGAAGTGGAATATTGAAACAGTCGCAGAATCTTACGAAACGTGCTCCTTTTACGCTTGAGTGATTGTCTAATACTCCTGCAAGTGCTGCAGGCTGGTTGGCGACAATTCCAATTGATCTTCCGCCTAAGCGAGCAAAACCTACAACAATATTTTCAGCGTATTCTTTGTGAACTTCTAAAAAGCTTTCTTCATCTACAGTATTTGAAATCACTTCACGGATGTCGTAAGGTTGATTTGGGCTGTCAGGTACAATATCGTTTAAAGCTGGAACCATAGCCTCAGGATCACCTTCCCAAGGTTGAGACGGGGCGGTGTCCTCACAATTTTGAGGCATGTAGCTTAATAAATCTTTAATATTTTTAATGGCAGCAAGTTCATTTGCACAGGCAAAATGAGTCACTCCCGATTTTGATGCGTGAGTCATAGCACCACCTAACTCTTCGGAAGTTACTTCTTCGTGAGTTACGGTTTTTACTACGTTAGGTCCGGTTACGAACATGTAACTGGTATTCTCCACCATCATGATGAAATCTGTAATGGCAGGGGAATAAACCGCACCACCAGCACAAGGCCCCATAATGGCCGAAAGTTGTGGGATAACTCCTGAAGCTTGCGTGTTTCTGTAGAAGATATCGGCATAACCACCAAGACTTACAACACCCTCTTGGATACGTGCGCCACCTGAATCGTTAAGTCCGATAACGGGTGCGCCATTTTCCATGGCAAGATCCATGATCTTACAGATTTTCTCAGCGTGTGTTTCAGAAAGTGATCCTCCGAAAACAGTAAAGTCTTGGGAAAATACATAGACTGTACGACCATTGATGGTTCCATAACCAGTAACTACCCCATCGCCTAGAGGCTTGTTGTTTTGTAATCCGAAATCGTTACTGCGATGTCTAACGAAGGCGCCAATTTCTTGGAAAGAACCTTCGTCTAAAAGAAAGTGTAGTCTTTCGCGGGCGGTTAATTTCCCTTTTTTATGTTGGGCTTCAATTCTTTTCTCACCACCACCTAGAAGGGCTTCGGCGCGTTTTTCATCAAGTAGTTTAAACTTATCCATTACTAGTTTATTTTTTCGTGGGGCTAAGATAGGGAAGATGATGGGATTTGGGAAAAATGATTGGAATCCAGGTTAAATTAAAATAAATAATGGATGCTGAGGGAAAAGTTGCCCATGATGTTGTTTTCCAAAATTTGAACTCCTCGTAAGAGTTTGTAAAATGGGTCCCCTTGGAATCCATCCCTTTCTTCTTCTGGGTAGTTTTGATAGAAATATTCTTTAAATATGTTGTAATAACCTAAACCGCCAGAGGCTTGCAGCTTAATTCGATCATAGATAATAAAGTTTTTCCCTAGACTTACTGTTAGGCTACCCAAAAGTGTCGTTCGTTGATCTACAACTTCCTGTTGGACATATTGGCCAAATCCGCCTAACATAACATTGTTGTGTTTTATTTCAACTAAATTTTGAAAGGTCACCTCGGGGAGGATAAACCATGAATTGTGAAATTTATTGTTTTCTGGAAGGAAGGGTTTTAAGCCTAAATTAAAAGGGGAAGAAAGAGATAGCGAAAATCCTTGATGTAAATACGGCTGGATTGATTTACTTAAAAAGCCCACATTTTTAAAGTTGATAGGAATTTGATTATGAGCAATGTTTACTCTTGTTTGTAGAATAAACTTATTTTTTATTGGAAATTCTCCAATAAATGAAAGTCCTTTGGATATAGTGGTAAATGGTTCTAATCCAAAACTATTTTTATGAGTGATTATTTTCTTTTCCCTATCCTCTTTACCTAGTTTATTCGATGGAGATTTGCCGAAATTCGGCGCGAATTTCTTTCCTGATTCGAGATTTATATAGTTAATTTTGCGATTTCGAATTGAGAAGACTTTGGCTTTTTTATCAAGACTTCCAGTGTATTTTGTTTTTTTTGATTCAATGCTTTTTACATAAACGATTAACTCGCCTTGCTTTTTGGTTGAAATGGTGTCTTGTCCAAAGCTAATTGACACGAAACAGATTAAAGGAAGAATTATTAACGGTAATTTTTTCATGGGAATTAAAACTTGAAGCCAAGGGAAAAGGTAGAGGTGAATGTTAGGCGAGAGAAAGGAGAGTTGGAATCAACGGTGTTCACTCGAATTTGTTCTTTGTAAAAGCCGTATCCAAATGAATGACTAGACCGGTTGTCGGTTTCTTCTTCCCTTGAATAATTCATTAATAGTTTATATCCGTACCCGTTTGTGAATTCCAATCGAAGGCGAGGCGTTATCCAATATTCTTGCCCCACCAACAAGTTTCCAGCTATAAAATTATGTGATGCTTTTCCCTTAAGGGTATAAGTATTTGGGTCATTTGAAAGGTTAAATTCGCTAGAAAAATCGGAGCGGATTATAGTTCCTAAAATTTCGGTTCCCCATGTAATAAAGTACCTTTTTGAATTAATTATTGGTAAATATTGTTTTATTCCTGCTCCTAATTGAAAAATCTTAAGACTTCCGTCTAATTCGTCAAAGTTTGGACTGTAATTAATCCCTAGGATTCCATAATACCGTACATCGTTGACTTCTTTTTTGGACCTTTCAAAGGTTAATAAATGGTTGTTTATTAAGGGGTCTGCTAAACTTATTGAAATTAAGTTCACCTGACTTTTTGTTTGTGGGAGGTAATTTTTAGGTTTCTTTTCCTTGTCCTCTTTCTTATTTATTAGGTCCTTTTTCCTTATAGTAAATTGGGTGTTATTTTTTGTTCCAGGTATTAAAATTTTGATTTTTTTTCGTGATTCTTCAAGAAGAAGACCTGAAAGTACCGTACCGTTTTTTAGACTCAAAGTGGTGTCTTGGGAATAGGTTGCTTTTGCCATTCCCGTGATAATCAGAATGCATATGAGAAAAGAGTTAAATTTCATGAGGTAGGTTTGTTTTAGATTCTCAAACTTAAATATTTAAACTAAAAAAAGTAAATTGCGCAACCTTTAAACTTAAATAACTCTCATGAAGCCCCATATTTCGATCCTTTTTCTACTATTCATTGTCGGATTCTCCGGCTGTAAATATGATAGTCTAGATATCATTGAGCCTGAAGTCCGATTAATTGAGCGATTTAGACTTCAGCCAAGAGAGGCAGGGTTTAAATTCCCAAACAGGGTTGAAATAGTTGCTCAAGTGGTTAATGGATTAGGGCAAGGTAAAGCTGGGCTGACTAAGAAAGATTTTTTGGTTAAAGATGATTTTCAAAATATTTGGGGAGAGGGTGACTTTCAAGTTAATTCAATTAACGCGTCAGAAATTAAAACTAGCCTTGTTATTTTAATGGATAAATCAGGGGAGGATCCCAGTCATCTCAAAATGATAAAGGAATCGTCCAAAGAATTTATCAATTCTTTGGAACCTGAGATTAATGTTGCAATTTTTTCAGTTGGTGCTGATGTTTCTTTAGAAATATCTTTTACTAAAGATAAGCTCAGTTTATTGAGCGCTTTAGATGCTGTTTCCCATGAGAATGGCCCAACAAACCTAGTTTCTGGGATGAATATAGCAGAAGACAGTTTGAATAACTTTAATGATATTAGGTATTCATCAGGTTCTATGGTAGTTTTTACTGATGGTTTTGAAGATGAGCCTATGGACTTACGTTGGTGGGATTACAATCATAGACATATAATTTGTCTAGGGGGTTTGAATAAAGAGGAAGCGGTGGATGTTATTTCAGGAGGTAATTATCAAACGCTAAAAAGTGAGCAGTCCTTAACAGATATGTTGTTAGCCATTGGTAAAAGTGTTAACACTTTAAGGTTTAGTTTTTACAAAATCGAATACATTCCCACAGAAAAATCGAAATATTACAAATTAGTGGAGGTTTCATTGATTGGGGATAAGTTGAATTATTTTGTGCCTACTTTTAGAGGTTATTATTTTAATTATTTGATGTTTTCTCCAGATGAGTATGATTTTCAAAAAGCTGTTCCCTCAATCTATTTAGGTTCGTATGGAGATTATAATCATACAATTTTTCGAGAAAAATTAAATGTTGGTGAAAAGGAATTATACTTAGCTGCTACTTTTGATAATGGACCAAAAAATTTAAAGTATTTCTTTTCTAATATAGAGCCCGAGTTTTGGAATAGTAAATATGAAAGTTATGTTAATTCAAATACAGGAAATCCACACCCTGGCGTGGAATTATTAAATGTAAACTCGGATAATTGGATGTTTGAAGGAGTGACCCCTTTTTATTACACAAGGGAGACGTTTTCAATAGGAGTTAAGTCTGTAAATTATGATTACTCGGAAGTTATTAAAAAGAAATACTTAATTGTATTTATTGAGAATGGCTCCACTTGGAACTATTTTGATTCTGGGGTAATTAACGAGTAGTCCCTAGGTACCTTCAAATTAATCTCAATATCCAATTAATCCTATATTTCTAAAAGTCTGATTTCAATCCAATTACGTAAAGTTTGTTGGCAAGACTATTATTTTTTATTTTAGCAGCTTCTTAAACCTAACAGCATGAAAAATCTTATTCTTTTAGCAATTTTTCCCGCCTTATTGTTTTCTACTGGATGCAAATTCGATGATGATGATTGGGTTCAACCAAAAGGTGATGGGATTTCCAATAATGATAAAAATTCAATTAGAAATTTATCAAGTAAAATAATTTCCCCTAATAAAATACAAGTAAACTTTCAGGTTATTGATAAGGACGGAAAAGGGGTGAGTGATTTAACACTGGCCGATTTTATACTTGAGGAAAATGGCGCTCCAATTGACGCTATCGAGTCTGAGGCAAGTTTGTCGGCCACTGAAAATGTTTATTACGAGATAAAAACGGTTTTATTAATCGACAATTCTAAGAGTTTGTCGACGAAATTAAGCCAAGTAAAGGATGGTGCGAAGGTGTTAGTCGATAATATTGGAGCAAACCAATCCATTTCCATTTATACGTTTTCGGAGGGGATTGAAAAGCTTATTGATTTTTCAAAAGATAAGGCAATGCTTGCTGCGGCCATAGATCAGATTCAGCTTGGGTCCTCTTCTACCAATTTATATGGTGCATTAAGCCAAGTGCTAAACACAATCAACCCAAAATTTAATTCAGACACTGTAATCGACGGAAACGTAGTTCTTTTCACTGATGGTAACGATACGCAAGGTTCGTCGACATTACAGAATACGTTGAGTGCACGTGGCGATAAAATAGTTTATGCCGTAGCCCTTGGGGAAGAGATTGATAAAGGTGTGATGAATGAAATTGGGAACGGAAAGGTTCTTTATTCTAATGATGAAAACGAGTTAGAAAAGTTGTTTCAAGAAATTCAAGATGACGTATTAACTTATATCCGAAGTTTCTATTTCTTAAACTATTCAAGCCCAAAAAGAGGGGCAAACTTGCATACGTTTACGCTTTCAGGAAACGAGGCAGATTTCAGCTCTAATTCAAAAATCAAGAAAGAATTTAATAGCTATTTTTTCTTTTCACCAGAGCCATATAATAAGATTGTAGATATTTCGGATGGAGTACTTGGGAATAGTGGGTTCTATAAAATGGTACTTAGAAGGAAAGTGGACCCTGAGGAAAATGAGATAATTTTCCACCTGGAAAATAATTATTCTAATAAGGATTTTCACGTGTTTTTCATTGACTTTGATCCGGAAAACAAAAGACAGTATTCTGATTACTATAATCGTTCTACAAATATTTACAAAGCTGGGGTAAAAGGCTTTTTAAGTCTACCAACTAACCGTGAAACTAAGTATTTGTATTTGAACTCTCAATCTACCTATAATACTACAATACATTCAGAGACGGGAAAGTTTTCGAATGATTTGGCAATTACTAAGCCTTATTATGCAGTATTCGTAGAGAATTATAATGGTTCTGAAATGGTTTATTTAGAAAGTGGAAGAATGTAAGCCCCCTAGATTTATCCTAGAACAAGTAGTTCAAACTGAAGGATAAGTTTCCAGCTAAATTACTGCTGCTCCCAAAAATGAAGGAACCTCTGCTCTGATATCCAATATCGTTGAAGAAATAGTCTTGTAAAGGACTGTCACCGCTTTTGTTGTCTGTGAAATACAGTTTCTTTTGGAAAGCATATCCAAGTCCTGTGGAAAATGAAAATTTAAGGGAGGGGCTGATTAAAATATTTTTTCCAAAGTTTAATATTGCGCTAGTGGTTATTCCAGTTGTTTGGTATTGAAAAGTCTCGTAAAAAATTTCATTCCGATTAGTCTCCTCGTTGTATTGATCATAGGATGAAAACCTCTCTTTTACATGCGCGTAATTATTGAAAACAATTTCAGGATAGAAAAAGAATGAGTTGTGCTGGAGGGTCCCGTTGGATTTTTCTCCGCCTTTGTTCATAGGAAAAATTATTCCAGCCGAAAAATGATACCCAGCCGACTTTACAAAGTTAGTAGTAACATTTTCAGTGAAATTACTGGAGGTAAAGCCAGTCCTACCCACAAAAATGTATTTGTCTTTAATCACCGTTTCATAGGAAAATGAAAGTCCGCCGGTTAATGGGCTAAAAGGCTCAACGCCAACACTACTTTTCTTCATATTTACTTTTGAGGCAAGATCAATGTATTCGTAGCCGAAGAAATTTTTGTTGTTAATGCGTTCCTTTCTTCCGTCTTGGAAGTTTATTTGAATAATGTTTTTCCTTTTGAATTCACGGTTCTGGACAAACCTATCCTCAATGACCTCGATTTGTACCATTTTATCACCCAAGATTGAGACTTTTCCAATGAAATGCTGCCCCGACTTCGTGATAAGAGTGTCTTGGGCAAAAGATGTCGCGGAAATTAGAGTAAGAAGAAGTAAGGAAATTGAGTTTTTAAGCATGTTAGGTTTTTTAGGGAACACAAATCTAAAAAAAATTATATGACTTCCCTTAAGGTTTCAGGGTGAATGTCATGGCCACCTTTAAACCTAATTAACTTCGGCTTTAAGCCGATAGAACGAAGGAAGTCCTGATGCTCCTGGATTATTTTGTCATTCAGAAATTGATCTTCGTCACCGGCCAGCCATGTTTGTGGAATGCCTTTAAACTTGCGTCCGTATTTCCCCATATCTAGATCCTCAGGGAAGTGACCAGCCCAAAGATTTATTGATTTTGGGGTGATTTTACCCATGGCAATCCATCGCGCAAGGGTAGCCACGCCTTGAGAGAATCCCAAAGTATGCCAACCCAAGCCGGGGTAGTCATTATTGATTTTGTCGAAAAGTAAGTCAAGGTAGCCGACGTAATCCGTTATCTCATTAAACCTATCGTGCTTTGTCATCCAAGTTGCGGCGACCTTGCCTGAATAACCCTGCCAATAGAACCGATTTAATCCTTCGGGGGCGATAACGATATAGCCTGCGTCTTGAAGCGGCTTTAAGCGCCTTACAAATCGCTCTGCAAGTTGCCCGTAACCATGTAGGCACATCCAAATGCCCTTTGGCTTTCCATCTGGTAAAAGGATTTCATAATGGGCGGTACGGTGGATGGTTATGGATGGCATATTTGTTTGTATTGTGTTTCTCCAAAAATAGGTTAAAATAAAAAACCCCACATCTTTCGATGCAGGGTTTTTTGATAGCTAAGAGTAAGCGATGCTTACTTTTTCTTTTCGTCAGCTACTTCTTCGAATTCAACATCAGATACATCTTCAGTTGCTTCCGCAGAAGCGTTAGGGTCTGCTTGATCCCCAGCGCCAGCGCCAGCTTGTCCTTCTTGAGTTGCTTTATACATCTCTTCAGAAGCTGCTTGCCAAACATTGTTTAGCTCTTCAGTAGCTTTTGCGATAGCGTCCATATCGTCACCAGTTTGAACTTCCTTTAGTTTAGTAAGGGCAGTTTCAATTGGTGCTTTTTTGTCAGCTGGAAGTTTGTCGCCAATCTCTTTTAATTGTTTCTCAGTTGTGAAAACAAGAGTATCAGCTGCATTCTTCTTGTCGATTATTTCACGTGCTTTGTTGTCGGCATCAGCGTTAGCTTCAGCTTCGTCCTTCATACGCTTAATCTCTTCGTCAGATAAACCTGAAGAAGCTTCAATCTTGATGTGTTGCTCTTTTCCAGTAGCCTTATCTTTTGCAGTTACGTGCATGATACCGTTAGCATCAATATCGAAAGAAACTTCAATTTGAGGAACACCACGTGGTGATGGTGGAATACCGTCTAATTGGAAACGACCGATTGAACGGTTTTGGTTTGCCATTGGACGCTCTCCTTGAATAACGTGAATGTCTACAGTGCTTTGGTTGTCGGCAGCGGTAGAGAATACTTCACTTTTCTTAGTAGGGATAGTTGTGTTAGACTCAATTAATTTAGTCATTACACCACCCATAGTTTCGATACCCATTGAAAGAGGCGTAACGTCTAATAAAAGAACGTCTTTTACTTCTCCTGTCAATACACCACCTTGGATAGCAGCTCCGATTGCAACAACCTCATCTGGGTTAACCCCTTTAGAAGGCTTGCGGCCGAAGAACTCCTCAACGATAGCTTGGATAGCTGGCATACGAGTAGAACCTCCAACAAGGATAACCTCGTCGATGTCAGAATTGCTCATTCCAGCATCTTTCATTGCAGTACGGCAAGGAGTTAGAGTAGCTTGGATAAGCGTGTCAGCTAGTTTCTCAAATTGAGAACGGCTTAATTTTTTTACTAAGTGCTTTGGCACACCGTCAGTAGCGGTGATGTAAGGCAAGTTGATTTCAGTGTCAGTTGAACTAGAAAGCTCAATTTTAGCTTTTTCAGCAGCATCTTTTAGACGTTGTAGCGCCATTGGGTCTTTTCTAAGATCCATGCTCTCATCTTTTAAGAACTCATCAGCTAACCAGTCAATAATAACTTGGTCAAAGTCGTCACCACCTAAGTGAGTGTCACCGTTAGTAGATTTTACTTCGAATACACCGTCACCTAATTCAAGAACAGAAATATCGAAAGTACCACCACCTAAATCGAATACTGCGATTTTAAGATCTTGGTTTTTCTTGTCCATTCCGTAAGCTAATGCAGCAGCAGTAGGTTCGTTAATGATACGACGAACTTTAAGACCCGCGATCTCACCAGCTTCTTTTGTAGCTTGACGTTGAGAATCGTTAAAGTAAGCAGGAACAGTAATAACTGCTTCTGCAACTTCAGTTCCTAAGTAATCTTCAGCTGTTTTCTTCATTTTTTGAAGAACCATTGCCGAAATTTCTTGTGGAGTAAATTTACGGTCACCAATTTCAACACGTGGAGTGTTGTTGTCACCTTTTACTACTTTATAAGTTACACGGCTAACTTCTTTTGATACTTGATCAAAAGTTTCACCCATGAAACGCTTAATAGACGCTACAGTGTGTTGTGGGTTTGTGATAGCTTGACGTTTTGCTGGGTCTCCAACTTTACGCTCGCCACTTCCTCCATCTAAGAAGGCAACAATAGAAGGCGTGGTACGACGACCTTCGCTGTTAGGTATAACTACTGGTTCGTTACCTTCCATTACGGATACGCACGAGTTGGTAGTTCCTAAGTCAATTCCAATGATTTTAGACATTTGTACTTATTTTTTGATTAATGTGTTCAATGTTAATTATTCGCTGATTAGGTAGAGTCAATGGTTATGCCAATCACGTTTTTTTGTGTTTTCGGGTAATTATGACATATATTTGCGTCACCAAAAGGGATTTTAGGTGTCGTTTTGTCACCTCGCCCGTATTTTGGCTGTCGCCGATGGCAGATAAATTCTTTATAATTTTGCAGATAAGTGGTTGGTAATTAAAAAAGCTTCCCGTATATTTGCATCCCTAAATTGATACACAGACAATGATCATTATTAACGTAAAAGAGAACGAGTCGATTGAACGCGCATTGAAGCGTTTTAAAAAGAAATTCGAAAAAACTGGGGTAATGAAGGAATTACGTCGTAGACAACAATTCGAAAAACCTTCCATTACTCGTCGTATAGAAGTTAAAAAAGCAATTTATAAGCAAGGTCTTCGTCAAGAAGAGGTTTAATAAATTTGAATGCTTCGGGTTTTTTTGTATCTTCAATATAACGTCGATACTCAAAGTCCTGAATGATAAACAAAAGTTTTTTTACTTTTCTCGAATTCGAGAAAAGGTATTCTTTACATACTATAAAAGCTTACGAAAGTGACCTTAAACAATTTTCCGATTTTTCCGGGGAAGTGTTTGAGGTTTCTTCGTTTGTGGAGGTTACTCATTCGATTGTCCGCTCATGGATTGTGTCACTCATGGATCAGGACGTCGCCGCACGTAGCATCCATCGAAAAATCTCAACTCTTCAGTCCTACTTTAATTTCCTTATCCGCGAAAAGCAGGTAGAGAAAAACCCTATGACCAAGGTTCAACGACCTAAGGTGGGGAGGAAATTACCTTCGTTTGTAGAGGAAGAGCAACTAAATAATCTATTCGATAACGACCTTTTTCCTGCCGATTTTGAAGGGGTAAGAAACCGTGTTTTAATAGAGCTACTTTACGGCACAGGAATGCGTAGAGCAGAGGTTTGCGGATTAAAAGAGATGGACTTTGACCTTTCGGGGTCTACCGTTAGGGTTTTAGGAAAAAGAAATAAGCAACGAATTGTGCCTCTGCACATTGAGTTGGTAAATCAAATTAAGAAGTACTTAATTGAAAAAAAATCTCTATTTTCCTCCAACAATAAAGACGAATTTTTCGTTACATTAAGAAATCAGCCTATTTATCCAGAGCTAGTTTACAGAGTAGTTCAAAAGTACCTAAGTTTGGTGACTACTTCAAAAAAGCGAAGTCCGCATGTTTTGCGACACACCTTCGCCACGCACTTGCTTAATAAAGGGGCCGATTTAAATGCTATCAAGGAGTTGTTAGGGCATTCGTCACTTGCCGCAACGCAGGTGTATACCCACAATACAATTGATAAATTAAAATCTATTTATAACCAGGCTCATCCAAGAGCATAACAAGAAAGGAGAATTTATGAAATTACAGGTTCAATCAATTCATTTCGATGCAGATCAAAAACTGTTGGATTTTATTCAACGTAAGGCTGACAAATTAGAGACTTTCCATGATAACATTATTGACGGAGAGGTTTACCTAAAGCTCGATAAAGACAATTCAGATCAAAATAAAGTTGTTGAAATGAAAGTGCAAGTCCCTGGCAAAACTCTTTTTGCTAAGGAACAATGTAAATCATTTGAAGAAGGAGCCGATTCGGCAGTTGATTCCCTCCGCCGCCAAATTAAAAAGCACAAAGAAAAGCTAAGGGCTGTTTAACCGGTCCCGTTTAGATAATAATTACGCCACCCTCAAAAAGGGTGGCTTTTTTTATGCGCATCTTTTTATCTTTGCGCATCGTCCCCAGGATTTTCCTGTCGGGGCTGTAATGTTTTTACCTTGAATCTAGAAGATCTCCTTAAAAAATATAAAGAAGACCCACGTGTAAACGAACTTGCTGATGCACAGATGGACTTCAAATTCAAGCGAATCCACCTACGTGGATTAGTAGGGTCTTCCGCAGCAATGTGGGTGATTTCGGTGTTTGAAAAATACCAGACCATGATGGTTGTGGTGCTAGACGATAGGGAGGAAGCTTCCTATTTTAGAGACGACCTTGAAAATCTAATGGATGCCGAGGTGCTGCTTTTCCCTTCCAGTTTTAAAAAGGGATTCAATTTCTACGGACACGATAGCGACGCAATTCTCCGTCGGGCGGAAACGTTAAATAAAATTTCAAAAAATCCTTCAAAGGGAAGAATTATTGTTACTTGGCCTGAAGCGCTCGCCGAAAAAGTAACAAGCCACGCCACTTTCGAGGAGAATACTTTTGAAGTTAAGCTCGGAATGCAGCTCGATACCGAGTTTATGGCTCAACTCCTAACCGAATATAATTTCAAACACACCGATTTCGTTTACGAACCCGGGCAGTTTAGTATTCGTGGTGGTATCATAGATATCTTTAGTTACTCCCACGAAATGCCCTACCGGATTGAATTTTTGGGAGATGAAGTGGAGTCAGTGCGGACGTTTGACCCCATGACTCAGTTGTCGGAAAAGAACTACGATAACTTCACGATCCTGCCCAATGTAAGTGAACAGGAAGGCGTTGAACAGAAGCTGGACTTGTTTTCCTTTTTTCCAAAGGACACGATACTTTGGGTTAATGATTTAAGGTTATGTATTGATGTGGTTAAAAAAGGATTGAGAGCCGCCTTGAAAAGTTATCAGGAATATAAGGCCGATACCACAATCACCAATGAGGTTTTTCCTTTTGAGCATTATTTCCTTTCGGAAAAAGCAGCTGTGATTTCCTTAGAAAGCCCAAAAACGGTTGAATTTGGTAAGCAGTTTTATCATTCCCCTGATAAGGAATTTGGTTTAACAATGGCGCCACAACCAAGTTTTAATAAAAATTTCGAAATCCTTATTGATGACCTTCAGAAAAATCAAAAGGTGGGGAAAGACAACTTTATTTTTGCAGGGTCCCCAAAACAGATTGAAAGACTTTATTCCATTTTTGAAGACATTTCTGGAAAAAAAGAAGAGGAGACTCCCTCGTTTTTTCCAATCGGTAAGTCAATCACAAAAGGTTTTGTTGATAAAGAAATAAACGTCGCATGCTATACTGACCATCAGATTTTCGATCGATTTTATAAATATAAAGTCCGTAAGGAATTCAGTCAAAATAAAGCATTAACGCTTAGGGAGCTTCGTGAATTAAAGCCGGGTGATTTCGTGACACACATTGACCACGGTATCGGGAAATATGCCGGGCTACAGAAAATAGAAGTTAACGGAAAGGTGCAAGAAAGCATTCGTCTTGTTTACCGTGACAATGACATCCTTTACGTAAATATAAATGCCCTTGGGCGTGTTTCTAAATTTACAGGAAAGGAAGGAACGCAGCCCAAATTAAGTAAGCTGGGGTCCGACGCTTGGGAGAAACTTAAGAAGAAAACTAAAAGTAAGGTTAAGGACATTGCTCGTGACCTTATTAAGCTTTACGCCCAGAGAAAAGCGCAATCTGGAAATGCCTTTAGCCCTGACACTTACCTTCAGGCTGAGCTAGAAGCTTCCTTCATGTATGAGGAAACACCCGATCAGCTTAAAGCTACAGAGGAGATTAAAGTGGATATGGAAAGCCCGCATCCTATGGATCGCCTAGTTTGTGGTGATGTAGGTTTCGGGAAGACAGAGGTCGCAATTCGCGCGGCTTTTAAGGCTGTAGCCGATAGTAAGCAGGTGGCGATTTTAGCCCCTACAACCATTTTGTCCTACCAGCATTACATCACTTTTAAGGAGCGATTCGATCAGCTTCCTTGTAGAGTTGATTATGTGAATAGGTTTAAATCGGCTAAGCAAGTAAAAGAAACCCTCGCCGACCTTAAGGATGGTAAGATTGATATTCTTATCGGGACGCATCGTATCGTGAGTAAGGATGTTATTTTTAAAGACATTGGACTATTAATTATTGATGAGGAGCAGAAATTTGGTGTGGCAACCAAAGAAAAATTACGCGCCCTACGTGCAAATATTGACACGCTAACTTTAACGGCCACCCCAATTCCGCGCACGCTTCATTTCTCATTAATGGGAGCGAGGGATTTATCGGTAATCAATACGCCTCCACCAAACCGCCAGCCTATTAATACTGAGTTGCATGTGTTCAGCGAGAAGCTGATTACGGAAGTCATTCAGTTTGAATTAAACCGTGGCGGTCAAGTTTTCTTCGTCCACAACAGAATCAAAGACATTTATTTAATAGCTGAACTAATACGAAAAAATAATCCCGATGCCAATGTAGATGTTGGTCATGGTCAAATGGCGGGTCACGAGCTCGAAAATGTGATGATGCGGTTTGTACGCGGTGAGACTGATATTTTGGTGAGTACCACAATCGTAGAATCAGGTATTGACATCAGTAATGCCAATACCATGATTATTAATCACGCCAATAATTTTGGATTAAGTGATCTTCACCAATTGCGCGGACGTGTTGGAAGAAGTAGTAAAAAAGGATTTTGCTACTTGTTGTCGCCACCATTAAGCACTTTAACGCCCGAAGCCAGAAGAAGGCTAAGCGCCATTGAAGAATTTAGCGATCTTGGAAGTGGATTTAATATCGCAATGCGCGATTTGGATATCCGTGGAGCAGGTAATTTATTAGGAGGAGAGCAAAGTGGTTTTGTCACCGAAATCGGGTACGAGATGTATCATAAAATTCTTGATGAAGCCATTCAGGAACTAAAAGAAGATGAGTTTAAAGGCTTGTTTAAAGACGAAGAAAAGCGAGCTTTTGTGAGCGATTGTCAAATCGACACCGACTTTGAAATTCACATTCCAGACAATTATGTAAACAGCACTACTGAGCGGTTAAATCTATATACCGAACTTAATAATTTGAAAAAGGAAGAGGACTTGCACACATTCGGGTTTAAATTAAAAGATCGTTTTGGTACAATTCCGAGGCCAGTTTTGGATTTGTTCGACTTGGTTAGAATACAGTGGTTCGCTGAGGGGCTTGGCTTTGAAAAGGTGAAAATTTCTAATGGAAAAATGATTTGCTTTTTTGTTTCCAATCCAATATCGAAATATTATGAATCCCCAATTTTCCAAAATGTATTGAATTATGTTCAACAGAATCCTGTTGTCTGCCGCATGAAGGAAGGAAAACAAAGGCTAACCCTTTCGTTTGATAATATTCAAGATATTGGAAGCGCACTTTCTCGATTCAGGAGCATGGGAGAATCTACGGGGAAATGATTGAGAAATTAAATTCCAAATGGATAAATCCTAGTTATGAAAAAGCAGGCCCCATCTTGGTTTTCCTGCATGAAGGATTGGGAAGTATACGCATGTGGAGCTCATTTCCTCAGAATTTATGTGATTCTTTAGGTTTACGCGGGTTCATTTTTGAGCGTGAAGGATATGGGAAGTCAATGCCCATCCGCGAGAAGCGAAAGAAAGATTACTTGCACATTCAGGCGGTAGAAGTTCTCCCCAAAATGATTAAGCACCATCTCCCGAATCAAGATTTTATCCTTGTCGGACACAGTGATGGAGGAAGTATCGCTTTGATCTTTGCTGCCAATTGTGCGTCGGAAAATTTGAAAGGAATTGTGACTGTGGCAGCCCATAGCTTTGTGGAGGATATAAGCCTTTCAGGGATTGAAGAGGCTATGGAGGTTTATAAAAAAGGAAGGCTTAAAGTTTCATTGGAAAAGCACCATGGAGAAAAAACGGAAGAAACTTTTTTCGCTTGGGCTGATACCTGGCTAAACTCAGAATTCAAAACGTGGAATATTTTGGAGGAAATAAAATCGGTGAAGTGCAAGGCTTTAATAACCCAAGGCAGCGCCGATGAATACGGTACTCCGTTGCAGGTTTCTGAGGCCTGTAAGGCAATTGGTGAAAATGCTAAAGGCCATTTATACGCTGGTTTAGGGCATTCCCCGCATCGCCAAGATGAGAATATGGTGCTAAAGGATTTGGTGTCAATGATGGAGGAATTGATTGCCGAATAAAATAATTCCTTAGGTCACCTAAATTTTATGGAATTGGGGTGCGGAATAACCCCGTTTTTATTTCCCTAATCCATCAATATTCCTAATTTTGCAAGTCAATTAAAACTAGGAAAAATGGCCCATTTTCATACACTTACCGTAAAGGATATCCGTAACGAAACTGATGATTGTATTTCGATTGCGTTTGACATCCCAGAAAATTTAACGAAAGACTTTGAGTATACTCATGGCCAATATTTAACCCTTAAGGTTAAAGTGAATGGTGAAGAGGTTCGTCGTTCGTACTCAATTTGTAGCAGCCCCGTTTCGGGTGAGCCACTTCGAATTGCCGTAAAGCAGGTCGACAATGGTAGAGCATCTACCTTTTTAAACAAAACTTTACAACAAGGTGCCAAGTTGGAGGTTATGCCGCCAATGGGTAATTTCTTTACTCAACTTGATTCAAAAAATAAAAAGCAATACGTAGGAATTGCAGCTGGAAGTGGGATTACTCCTATCATGTCAATTCTTAAAACCGTATTGCATCACGAACCTGAAAGTACTTTTACTCTTTTCTACGGCAATCGTGAAGAGTTAAGCATTATTTTCCGTGAGGAGTTAGTAAACATCAGAGATAAGTATCACGGACGTTTCAAAATTCACCACCTTTTAAGCCGCGATGAAAATGCCGATAAGCAAAACCGTGGTCGTTTAACGGGTGAGAAAATCAAGGCTTTAGCTTCTGAGTACTTAGACGCTAAAATCGACTCAGAATTTTTCATGTGTGGGCCAGAGCCAATGATTGTGAATGTTTCTGAAGGACTTGAAGAAATTGGTGTTCCAAAGGCGAAAATACACGTTGAGTTGTTTTCTGCTCCCGTGACTTCAGCCGAAAAGAACACTGTAAAGGCAAGCGCGGGTACTTCTGGAGCCTGCATGGTAACGGTTATCATGGACGGTGAAGAAATTGAATTCCCTCTTGAAACAAGTGGCGAGTCTATCCTAGATGCAGCGTTAGAAAACGACGTTGATGTTCCTTTTGCTTGCAAGGGTGCGGTTTGCTGTACGTGTAAAGCTAAGGTTATCGAAGGAACGGTAGAGATGGAAATGAACTTCGCCCTATCTGAAGAGGAAGTTGAAGAAGGTTTCATTCTAACTTGCCAAGCTCATCCAACTTCACCAAAGGTGGTGGTTGATTACGATGCGATGTAAGTAATTTTTAACTTACACACTCGTTAGGCTTATCCCAATTAAATAAACATGTCAGTAGTTGTAAAAAATCTCACCAAGGTCTATGGCACTCAAAACGCGGTAGACAACGTTTCTTTTTCGGCAGAACCTGGGAAGATTCTTGGATTTTTGGGTCCAAATGGTGCTGGAAAAAGCACAACGATGAAAATCATCACCTGTTTTATCCCTCAAACCGCGGGAAGCGTTACGGTGTGTGGCCATGATGTGGTAAGCGATTCAATGGCGGTGCGATCGAAGGTGGGCTACCTTCCTGAGCATAACCCGCTTTATCTTGACATGTACGTGAAGGAGTATTTACACTTCATCGCCGATCTTCATGATTTGGGGAAAAATGCAAAGGATCGCGTCACTGAAATGATTGAGCTAACCGGACTAGGAAAAGAGCAGAATAAAAAAATCGAAGCCCTTTCAAAAGGTTATCGACAGCGAGTAGGTTTGGCTCAGGCCATGCTACATGATCCTGAGGTGTTGATTTTAGATGAGCCTACAACAGGGCTTGACCCAAATCAGTTGAAGGAGATCCGCGCACTTATCAAGAAAATTGGTCAGGAAAAAACGGTAATTCTTAGTACACACATCATGCAAGAGGTGGAGGCCATTTGCGACAAGGTTTTAATCATTAATAATGGCAAAATCGTTGCCAACGACGATACTGCAAATCTTCGAAGCTTGGGAGGACGAAAAATCTTCCTCGTGGAGTTTAGCAAACAAGTAGACGCAAGTAAGCTTTTCGCATTAAACGGAATAAATAAAGTGTCGCATCTTGAGGGCGGGAAATATAGACTTGAAGCCGAAATGAATGTCGACGCTCGTGAAGCTGTATTTAAATTCGCCGTCGCCGAAGAGGTAACCCTCCTTTCGTCAGAACAAAAAGAAGAATCACTTGAAGATGTTTTCAGAAAATTAACGCAAAATAATTAACGCGATGCTAGCTATTTATAAGAAAGAAATCGCCGGATTTTTAAGCTCGTTTACTGCCTACATTATAATTGGAGTTTTCCTTTTGGTAATGGGTCTTTTTATGTGGGTTTTTCCAGATACAAACGCTTTGGATTACGGGTATGCAACCCTAGACGGACTGTTTGACATGGCGCCTTGGGTGTTTATGTTTCTAGTTCCTGCGGTAACCATGCGGTCATTCTCTGAAGAGAAAAAACAAGGTACGATTGAGCTTTTAGCCACTCGTCCGCTTAGCGATATTCAAATTATCCTAGGGAAATATTTTGCCAACCTAACCTTAGTGCTTTTCGCACTAATTCCCACCTTGGTTTATTATTTCAGTATTTATCAATTGGGTTTGGAGCCCGGCAATATTGATTCGGGTGGTGTTCTTGGCTCCTACATTGGGCTATTTCTTTTAGGCGCAGCATTTGTGGCCATTGGGATTTTCTCAAGCTCCATCACCGAAAACCAAATCGTGGCTTTCACACTAGCGGTTTTTATTAGCTTTTTCTGTTTTATGGGATTTGAGTATATCAGTTCACTTACACAGTTAGGAAGTGTTGATTACTTGATTCAGTGGCTAGGGATTAACGCGCATTACGAGAGCATTAGTCGTGGAGTTCTTGATACCCGTGATGTAATTTATTTTGTTGGTTTAGTTTCATTATTTCTGGCGTTTACGCGCACAGTTTTAGGAAGTAGAAAATGGTAACAGGGAAAATGGGAAACGAAAACAACACTAAAAAACGCGGAATAAAAGGCCAGGCAATATTTGAGCTTGTGGCCCTTGTTCTTGTAATAATTTTCGTGAACATCATAGGTTCATACGTTTTTACAAGATTTGATTTCACCAAAGAAAAACGATACAGCCTCGCTGAAGCGACCAAAGATGTGGTTAGCAATCTTGACGATATCGTTTTTGTAAGGGTTTACCTTGAAGGAGATTTTCCTGCAGGATTTAAGAAGTTAAGAAATAGCACAAAGGAACTTTTGGATGAATTTCGCGCTTATGGGGGAAACAATATTCAATACGAGTTTATAAATCCGCTTGACGGGAAAAGCGAGCCACAGCAGCGCGATATAGTCCAGCAGTTAGCAGGGATAGGTCTTCAGCCTACGAGCTTACAAGTAAAAACGGACGGTGGAAGTCAGCAGAAAATCATTTTCCCAGGGGCAATAATAAGCTACCGAGGAAAAGAAATCCCTGTTCAGTTATTACAACAACAAGTTGGAAAGCCTGCCGAAGAAACATTAAATGCCAGCACACAAGGTTTAGAATATCAATTTGCCAATGCTTTAAAAAAGCTGACAGTGAAGAAGGTGACAAAGGTTGCATTTCTTGAAGGGCATGGGGAATTGGATTCTTTACACGTTAAGGATTTAGCAACAAACCTTCGGCAATATTACCGCACCGATAGAATTGATTTACAAGATATTGATCCTTCCAAACTGAAGGAGGCATTAGATTTATTAAATACTTACCAGCTTATAATCGTTGCTAGGCCAATTGAAAATTTTCAAGAGGCAGAAAAATTCCTGATCGACCAATTTGTGATGGCTGGCGGGAAAGTGATCTGGATGGTTGATGCGCTTCAGGTGTCAATGGATAGTCTTGGAGCGACTGGATCAACAACTGCAATTTCAAGAGATATTGGACTAGACGATATGTTTTTCAAGTATGGTGTTCGGATAAATACTAATCTTGTTCAAGATTTAAATTGTTCTGGAATCCCATTAACCGTAGGTCAACAAACGGAATTATTCCCTTGGTTATTTTTTCCAATAATGATGCCTACTGGGGATCATCCTATTATTAAAAATGTGGATGGAGTGCTTGGCCAATTCGTAAATACAATAGATTACATTGATGTGGGTGGGACGAGAAAAACTACGTTACTTCACACTTCCCCTTATAGTAAGTTGCTTTACGCGCCTGTTCGAGTGAATTTAAATACAGTAACAGTCGAACCAAACCCTGAGCAGTTTAAGGTCTCTAAAGCTCCCGTTGCCGTTTTGCTTGAAGGAGAGTTCCCGTCGGTTTTTGAAAACCGATTAATTCCAAATAGCGGAATGACTTACCAACCATTGATTAAGTCAAAACAAACTCAAATGATTGTTATCGCTGATGGCGATATGGCAGAGAACTATGTTTCACCTAAGGATGGGTCTTTTTACCCTCTTGGTTACGATAGATTTACCCGTCAAACTTATGCTAACATGGCATTTCTAAATAACTGCATCGACTTTTTAACCGATGAGACTGGATTAATGGGTGTTAGGACAAAAGAAATTAAACTAAGATTATTGAATAAGGCAAAAGTAAGTGCTGAAAAGTCTACATGGCAGATTATCAATATGGTAATTCCGGTGCTTTTGGTTCTGCTTTTTGGATTATTCTATTCTATTTGGAGAAAAAATAAATACGCTAGATAAAAAATTATGAAGAAGAATGGAATTATTGTTCTTGTGCTGTTGGTGTTGGCTGGATTGTCAGCTTTTCTTGTTATAAATAAAAATAAAGGAACACTTTCTGGAAGTGTCAACGATTTCGCAGTAGAAGATACTGCCGCAGTCACCCGGATTTTCATCATTGAAAAAAATGGCGAAAATGTAACTTTATCTCGTGAAAATGGTCCTTGGGTTGCTCAAGGAAATGTTCCTATTGAGAAAAATCAAATTAAACTATTGCTTGAAACTATTCGTGCGATGGAAATAAAAAGTCCGGTCCCAACCCAAGCTGAGCAGGAGGTTTTAAGAGATTTAGCAACAAAAGGAAAAAAGGTAGAAATATATACAAACGGTAAAAAAGCTAAAACCTTCTATATGGAAGGAACAACTCCTGATGAGTTAGGAACTTATATGCTTTTAGAAGGTGCTAATCATCCATCTGTAGTTCATGTTCCTGGCTTTTACGGTTACCTGACTTCTAGATTTTTCACCGACATAGTTTTATGGAAAGACCGAAGTGTGTTTTCTGAAGCGCCCAATAATATAAAAACTATTGAAGTGAGTTATCCTGACATTAAAGGAAATGGCTTCAAATTAGAAGTTTACAACGACAAGTTTATCACACTTTCAAATGCCAAAGGTGATACCGCCACGGGAGATGTTGATGGGGAATTTCTGCGCTATTATTTAAGCGCATTTTCCAATGTAAATATGGAGTCGCATAATTCAGGACTTAGTGCATTTCAAAATGATAGCGTTTTATTAAAAGGGCATTTCGCTGAAATTGATTTGATGACCCATTCAGGAAATTCAATAAATGCTAAGCTTTACAGAAAGCCATTGAGTGTCCGTAATAAACAACAAACTGATCAAGACGGCAACCTGCTTCCCTTCGATAGCGATAGAATGTTTATAGATATAAATGGCTCTAGAAAGCTTGTCCTTGCTCAATTTTTTGTTTTTGATAAACTGCTGGCGTTCTACAGCGATTTCTTTGCGAAAGAACGTGAAGAACTTAAATTGTAATTACGAGTATTATCAATTAATTTAGGACTCTCTTAGAAATTGGGGTATGCCTAATTATCTGCCAATAAGGCTCAAGAAGAAATAAAATATATAAAGTAAACATGAAATTTATTGTATCCACTTCAGCACTTTTGAAAAACCTACAGTCTGTAGGCGGTGCGCTTGTTTCAAGTAATGTGCTTCCTATTTTGGATAACTTTCTATTCGTTATTAACGATGGGGTTTTAACCATTACTGCAACGGATCTTCAAACTTCCATGACTACTACTATTAATGTAGAATCTAAGGAGAATGGAAAAATTTGTATCCCTTCAAAAATTTTAATGGATACCCTTAAAACTTTCCCTGAGCAGCCAATTACATTTGATGTTAATATCGATACTTTTGGAATTGAGATTACCACAGACAACGGAAAATATAAATTAGCTGGTGAAAATGGTGATGATTATCCGGAAATTCCAAAAGAAGATGGAACCTCGAAAATCGATTTAGCTTGTGGTGTTTTAGGTGATGCAATAGGGAAGTGTTTATTCGCAGTGAGTTCTGACGAACTTCGTCCTGCAATGACAGGTGTTTACTGCCAAATGAATAATGACAATGTGCTTTTTGTGGCTACTGATGCTCACAAACTAGTTCGTTATAAAAGAACTGATGCAAAAGCAGATGTCGCTTCTTCTTTTATTCTTCCTAAAAAAGCGTTAACACTTTTAAAGAATTCTCTTCCCGACAACGATATTAATGTGACTGTGGGTTATAACTCAACTCACGCATTCTTTAATTTCGACCATTTGAACATGGTTTGTCGTTTAATCGATGAGAAATACCCAGATTACCAAGCGGTAATCCCTACTGAGAATCCCAATAAACTTACTATTGAGCGTCAAGTATTCTTAAATGCACTTAAGCGTGTTGCTATTTTCGCAAATAAAACTACCCATCAAGTAAGATTAAAGGTAGCAGGAAGCGAGCTTAATATAAGCGCAGAAGATGTTGATTTCAG